>JBKDZY010000490.1:0-3604 GCA_047971765.1 Hyphomicrobiaceae bacterium
TGCTGCCACAGGCCGGGCGCGCACCACGGCGCGTCACGAACTTTCGCGATGACCGCACGCTGCGCAGTGCCTTCTGGCGCGAGAGCTTCAATGTGCGGAGGTGCCTCGTACCAGCCTCGTCGTTTGCCGAGCCCGCGGAAGTCACGCCAGCGACATGGCACTGGTTCGCAATGAAGCCACGGCTGATCCCCGCACATCAGGTCACTGCCCAGGAACGCCCGCTGTTCGCCTTCGCGGGCATCTGGCGCCGCTGGCAAGGGCCGATCCGCAAGGCGGGGCCCGAGGTTTGCCTCGACGTCTATTCCTTCATGACGACGATGCCCAATAGCCTGGTTGCGACCATCAATCACGAGCGCATGCCGGTTCTGCTCCGGACAGAGCAAGAGCGGACCCTCTGGCTGACGGGTTCGCCCGAAGCCGCCATCCGGCTGGCGGCTCCGGCGCCACCGGAGGTCATACAGATCGTCCAGGAGGGGTTCGAGAAGCAGGATTTCGTCGGGGCGGATCATCCCCAGGCCGAGCCATCTCAACCAAGGTTAATTTGAAATTCGGGCGTGCGGCCACTACCTATTGAGCAAATTCGAGCGAATGAGGCATGATTCCCGACGCCCTGCGCGTGGCGTCAACACATCAGTAATCATAGGTCCTTATTTGGCCACAAGGCGCCTAAGCAAGTGCCACAATCAAACGATAACAGTGTTTACTCTTGGCATTGATGTTTGGGGTGATGTTGAAGGAGGACGAAATGCGGGCAAGAAGTTCTCAGGTCCTGCGCACCGGATTGCGGGACATGCTGATTGGTGGACTGGCATTCCTTCTCGTATCGTTTGCGCTGACGTGGCAAAATCATCCAAGCAAAAGCTGGAGCATCAGCGAGGCCGCAGCCGGTGAGATCATCGCCAGCCGCGCCGTGGAAGTGACCGCGCCGGCGGGAGCGAAAACCGAGAACGCCGTTGTGGCTGCCGCCCAGCTGCGGCCAGCAGCCGACCCGCTGCTGATGTGGAAGGTCCTGGAAATGGTGATCATGGGGATGACATTCTCCCTGCTGTTCGCCTTCAACATGGGACTTGTCCGTCATTTGCGCCGGGTCGATGCGACCAGCCGGCCGAGAACCTCGTGAGGCGGCAAACATGGTCTGGATCGGGACATTTTGCCATGTGGTTACCTCCAATGATGGAGAACTTCCCGATCTCCCTTGCCTCACAAGCGGCCATCTGACGATTTGCCACGCTTCCGGGGGCTGGTCCTCTCGCAATTGCGCCATGTGATGATCATATGAGTCGTGTGAGCGTCATTGGGAATTCGAGATTCGAGGGAGTGGCTCAATGAAGTCCATCCACGTCACCGCGGTTGCCATCCTCGCGCTTCTGGGCGCGGGCATCGGTTTCGTTGCCGGCACATATTCTTCTCGCTCGACGGGGCCGGATGCGGTGCTTGCGGAGAGCTTCCAGCAGGCGCTGGCCCACTCAGACAAGGTTTGGACGCAGCCAACAGGCAATTTATGGTTGAGCAGTCTCACCACTCCGATTGACGGGAAGAAAGCGGATTCGGCTTTGAGCGTCGGCGACCTGATTACCGTTGCCGGCAAGGATGGACAGGCCCGGGCCGTGCAGGTCACGTCGCTCGAGCAGATCGATGGCGCGCCGCTCGGCCTGCCCTCGGTGCACTTCCAGCTCGTCACGGCCCGCCCGGTCCACGCGCACAGTGGCGCACCGATGCGCTTCCTGTTTGCCGTCGACAAGGCACTGCCCGCGGCGGCGCTCGCCAACCCCCTCAAGGGTCGTGAGCTGTGATCGCGCGCACCTGATGCGATGACGATCGTTGCGAATTAACGACCGGTTAACGTTCCACCGTTAACCGGTATCGCCATATCCTAGGCCCTATGGCTGGATTTTGTGGCTTATTTCCGTTGGCGCCCGAGTGCTTCCGCGTTCGAGCGTTTTTGTTCTTTACCAGCCGCACATTCCGCCGGCTGTCCATTTGAAAAATTCCGATTTTTTGGGCTCTGCCCCGGTTGACTTGCCTGACCTGCAGCATTATCTCACAGCTGTCTTAGCACTCATCATCTGAGAGTGCTAACAACACCTCAGATGGTAGTCAGCTCATTGGGGCCCTGTGGCCCAGTTAATCGGAGCAATCCTAATCATGAAATTTCGTCCTCTCCATGATCGCGTCGTCGTGCGCCGCACAGACAGCGAGACCAAGACGGCCGGTGGTATCATCATTCCCGACACGGCAGCCGAAAAGCCCCAGCAGGGTGAAATTGTCGCCGTTGGCCCTGGCGCCCGCGACGAGGCCGGCAAGCTCGTTGCCCTCGATGTGAAGAAGGGTGACAAGGTGCTGTTCGGCAAGTGGTCGGGCACCGAGGTCAAGATCGACGGCCAAGAGCTGCTGATCATGAAAGAGAGCGACATCATGGGCGTTCTCGACAAATAAGCGGCCCCGGGGAGCTGCGGGCGCCCGCCCCTGGCACGCCCCGCTCGCTTCTTGTTGCAAACCGCCTGATGGCCCATGGTCCGAGGCGGATTTCGTCCCAACTCATTCGATCAGAAATTCAAGGATCCAACGCACATGGCTGCCAAGGACGTAAAGTTTTCGATTGATGCCCGCGATCGCATGATGCGCGGCGTCGACACCCTCGCCAACGCAGTGAAGGTCACGCTCGGCCCGAAAGGCCGCAACGTCGTCATCGAGAAGAGCTTCGGCGCACCGCGCACCACCAAGGACGGCGTCACCGTCGCCAAGGAAATCGAGCTCGAGGACAAGTTCGAGAACATGGGCGCCCAGATGGTGCGCGAAGTGGCTTCCAAGACCAACGACGCAGCCGGCGACGGCACCACCACGGCCACCGTTCTGGCCCAGGCGATCGTCCGCGAGGGTCTCATGTCGGTCGCCGCCGGCATGAACCCGATGGACCTGAAGCGCGGTATCGACAAGGCCGTCTCGCAGGTCATCGAAGAGATCAAGAAGAAGGCCAAGAAGGTCAAGAATTCCGAGGAAATCGCGCAGGTTGGCACCATCTCGGCCAACGGCGAAGCCTCCATCGGGCAGATGATTGCCCAGGCCATGCAGAAGGTCGGCAACGAGGGTGTGATCACCGTCGAGGAGGCGAAGAGCCTCGAGACCGAACTCGACGTCGTCGAGGGCATGCAGTTCGATCGTGGCTACCTGTCGCCGTACTTCATTACCAACGCCGACAAGATGATCGCCGAGCTGGACGACCCCTACATCCTGATCCACGAGAAGAAGCTCTCCGGCCTGCAGCCGATGCTGCCGCTGCTCGAGGCGGTCGTGCAGACCAGCCGTCCGCTCCTAATCATCGCGGAAGAGGTCGAGGGTGAGGCGCTTGCCACGCTCGTCGTCAACAAGCTGCGCGGTGGGCTCAAGATCGCTGCGGTCAAGGCTCCGGGCTTCGGCGACCGCCGCAAGGCCATGCTCGAGGACATCGCCGTTCTCACCGGTGGCACCGTGATCTCCGAGGATCTCGGCATCAAGCTCGAGAATGTCACCATCGACATGCTCGGCAAGGCCAAGCGCGTGCGCATCGACAAGGACAACACGACGATCGTCGACGGCGCCGGCAAGAAGAAGGACATCGAGGGCC
>JBKDZY010000491.1:0-2284 GCA_047971765.1 Hyphomicrobiaceae bacterium
CTTCAGGGCGCTCAACGCCCTTCAGCAATTCGTCCAGGATTTCTTTCGAGATGGTCATTCATGCTTCCTTTCGGTGAAGCATGAACCGGATCAGTCATACACAGAAGAGCTGACACTCTCGCAAACCCTGCGCCTGACAGGCGGGACACCAAAGTCACCATCGTGCGCCGCCGCACCAACCCACGTCATCGGGCGAAGTTCAGGCCGTCGACAACGCGTCTCGCGTCAGACAGCGCTCAAAAATCGAGGTGCCCATTACATATTCCTCGTCTTCATCGCTTCTCAATGTCGGTATACTTGCGTGTCCAGACAGTACCGGCAGGAACCAATCCCTGCCGCAAGTTCCTCGCGCCCGATTAAAACATCACAATTTCATCGAAAAGCTCATCGTTCCCAGCCCTCCAATCGCGGTCACACAGGTATCACCTGGCGCTAGGGTGCCGACGCCCGCCGGCGTCCCAGTCATGATCAGATCTCCGGGCCGCAGTTCTATCGATTGAGACAGAAGTGCGATGATCTCAGGTACGGTCCAGATCAATTCTGACAGGTCGGCTTCCTGTCGGACCTCGCCGTTCAGCGTAAGCCGGATCGAGCCCTTGGAAAGATGCCCCACGTCCGAAACAGGATGGACTGGCCCGACCACTGCCGACCTGTCAAAGGCCTTGCCCATATCCCAGGGTTGACCTGCTTCGCGCGCGGCAAGCTGCAAATCCCTTCGCGTCAGGTCGTTGCCGATTGCATACCCCCAGATGTGCTCGAGCGCCCGGGACTGGGAAATATCGAAGCCGGCGGTGCCTATCGCCGCGACCAGCTCGCCCTCGAATTGCAGGTTCTTCGTGCCTGGAGGAAACGGAAGGACTGCGCCTTCCTCAACCAAGGCATCGTTCGGCTTGGTAAAAAAGAAGGGCGCATCGCGTTCGGAATCCTTGCCCATTTCGCGCGTCTGAGCGGAATAGTTGCGGCCGACGCAGAAGATTCGACGCACGGGAAACCGTTGTGCCCGTCCGACAACGGCGAGTGACGTGACGGGGCTAGGATCGAAAACGTAGTTCATTGAGGAGTTCCATTTTTGCAGAAAGATTCAGGATAATTGCAGCTCACGCTCTGCTATTTTACGATCTCGTTCGCGTGCCGCCCCAGAGTGCCGCGTGAAGCTTGCGGCCAAGCCCTGCCAGCAGTATGAGGCTCGTCAAGCCGAGAATGACTGCGCTGATCGGCCGATCGATGAACATTGACAACTGACCACCCGAGATAGCCATTGCGCGGCGAAAATGCTCTTCCATTAGCGGGCCGAGTACGAAGCCCAGTAGCAGCGAGGCCGCCGGCAACTCGGCCCAACGCATGAATGTCCCGAGCGCGCCAAAGAACACAACGATCCAGATCCCGAAGGCATTGTTATTCAGACTGAAGACGCCGATGCAGATGAAGACGAGGATGACCGGGTAGAGGTATCTGAAGGGGACAGTCAGCAGCCGCACCCAGATGCCGATCAGCGGGATGTTGAGGATCAGCAGCAGGAGGTTGCCCAGCCAGAAGCTCATCACCAGGCCCCAGAATACATCCGGGTGGTCGATCATCAGCGAAGGGCCTGGCGTGATGCCCTGGATCATCAGCGCGCCGATCATCAGCGCCATTGTCGCACTGCCCGGGATACCGAGCGTTAGCGTGGGTATGAAGGCGGTCTGATCGGCCGCATTGTTGGCCGCTTCTGGCGCAATAACGCCTTCGACCGCGCCTTCGCCGAAGCGCTCGGGATTACGCGACACGCGTTTTTCCAGTGCGTAGGCGATGAAGGTCGAGATGGTCGAACCCGTTCCGGGCAGCGCCCCAAAAATCGAGCCGACCGCGGTGCCGCGCAGGGTGGCTGCGGGGAACCGCCGCCAGTCGTCGCGGGTCGGCGTCATCGACTGGAGTTCGACTTTGTGCTGCACGCCAGACCTTTGCTGACCTGCAGTGGCGATCACTTCAGCCACTCCGAAGATGCCCATCGCCAGCGCGACAATGCTCAGCCCCTCGTCCAACTCGAAGATGCCAAAGGTAAACCGCTGCGCACCGGTGTAGATGTCCATACCGACGATCCCGAATACGATGCCTGCGACCACCATGGCATAGCTTTTGGCCACCGAGCCTGCCGAAATTGAGGAGGCCGCGACGAGCCCCAGCACCATCAGCGCGAAATACTCAGCCGACCCGAACTGCAACGCGTAACTCACGATGATCGGCGAGAAGAGCATCATCAGGATGATGCCAATGCTGCCCCCGACGAAGGAAGACAGCGCGGTGA
>JBKDZY010000492.1:0-5546 GCA_047971765.1 Hyphomicrobiaceae bacterium
CTCGATCAGTCCTCGCTCGACTACCTGATCGACAGTCATGCCGCCGCCCGCCAGAGCGCCGATGCTGCCGAGGGGCTGGCCTCGTTTGCCGAAAAGCGCCAGGCGGCGTGGGCTCCGAAAAAGTAATCACCTGGAAACACCGGTTGCCGAAGAGTTCAGAACCCCGCGCCGCAACTGCGGTTGCGGGGTTTATTTTCCTGGTGCCAATGGCAAGGCGCCGGCGTGCTTCACTTGGCCGAGCGCGAAGCTCGATTCGATATTGGCGATGCCGGCGATGCGCGTGAGCTTGAGTTTCACGAAACGCTCGTAATCGGCGAGGTCGCTGGCCACGACCCGCAGCAGGTAGTCACGCGGGCCGGTCATCAGATAGCACTCCAGGACTTCGGGTGCGGAGCGAATGGCTTCCTCGAAAGCGCCCATGGCCTCTTCCGACTGGCGCTCCAGCTTGATCGACACGAAGACGCTGACCGGCAGGCCGACCCGCTTCTGATCGACCAGGGCGCTGTACCCCAGAATAATTCCTGCCTCCTCGAGCAGCCTGAGACGGCGCAGGCAGGGGCTGACAGTGAGACCGACGCGGTCGGCGAGATCGGTTGCGCTGATCCGGCCGTTTTCCTGGATCGCGACCAGCAGGCGCCGGTCGATGTCGTCCAGCGGTGGGGTTGGAGAATTTGTCACGTTTGGCACTCGTTTGCGACAGAAATCGCCAACATGGATACTATTACTGGCGAATATCGGCAAATATTGTCGTGAGAAATGGTCTATTTTACCAATTGCCAACCGAGGAGCCCCGCCATGGCCGCAGGACGCGAGTCATCCGTTGAACTACCGCTGACGTTTGCCGATGTCGAACGGGCATCACGGACCATTGCGGGTTCGGTTCTGGAGACGGACTTCGACCGGAGCGGGACGTTGAGCGAGATTTCCGGGGCTCGGCTGTGGCTCAAGTTCGAGAACCTGCAGTTTACCGCCTCATTCAAGGAACGTGGTGCACTTAATCGGCTGGCGGCACTCGACGAGGGTGAGCGGAAACGGGGCGTCATCGCCATGTCGGCGGGAAACCATGCCCAGGGCGTGGCCTACCACGCCCGCAAGATGGGTATTCCGGCCACCATCGTCATGCCTCGTCCGACACCGATGGTGAAGGTCGAATCGACCCGGGCGCATGGGGCGGAGGTGCTGCTCAAGGGCAATACCCTGGAGGAGGCCGCCGAGTTTGCGCATGAATGCGCCCGCGAGCGGGGCCTGTGCTTCATCCATCCCTACGATGATCCCCTCGTCATGGCCGGGCAAGGCACTGTTGCCATGGAAATGCTGCGCCAGGTGCCCGAGATTGACACGCTGGTGGTTCCCATCGGGGGCGGCGGACTCATCAGCGGTGTTGCGGTCGCAGCCCGTGCGTTGAAACCCGATATCCGCATCATCGGGGTCGAGGCCCGGCTCTATCCGTCGATGTACAATGCCGTGAAAGGGCAGGACCTGCCTGCGCGGGGCGATACGTTGGCGGAAGGCATCGCGGTGAAGTCGCCGGGCCGGCTGACGGCCGCGGTGGTTCGTGCGTTGGTCGATGACATCCTGCTGGTGAACGAGGAGCAGCTCGAACACGCCGTCAGCCTGCTGATCAGCATCGAAAAGACCGTTGCCGAGGGTGCGGGCGCGGCGGGGCTCGCAGCGGTGATGGCGCGGCCGGATCTCTTCAAGGACCGTAATGTCGGACTCGTGATCTCGGGCGGCAATATCGACACGCGGCTGCTGGCGTCTGTGTTGACCCGCGAGCTGGCCCGCGAAGGGCGGCTGTCCCAGCTCACCATCGACCTGGTGGATCAGCCCGGTCAGCTTGCGGCGGTCGCGATCATTCTTGGCGAGGCCGGGGCCAATATTGTCGAAGTTTCCCACCAGCGCACGTTTTCCGACCTGCCGGCCAAGGGCACGCTGCTCGAGGTTGTCATCGAAACGCGCGACCGGGTGCATCTTTCCGAGACTGTCGAAAAGCTCCGTCATGGGGGCTTCGAGGTCGAGCTTCAAACAAATCCTGGAGGAACCCGCTGATGGACGGGACGCAAACGGCAACGGTGAAGTGCCAGGCGGTTGATGATGGAACGCTGGCGATGCTGATGGAGCTCGAGCGCAAGGTGTTGTGGCTCTCGACCTACATGATCCATCACGCCAACCACGAGGTTGACCGTGGCGACGGTCTGAAGGTCGGCGGGCATCAGGCCTCGTCGGCCTCGCTGGCGACGATCATGTCTGCGCTCTATTTCCATGTCCTGCGTCCGGAAGACCGGATCGCGGTCAAGCCGCACGCAAGTCCCGTCTTCCATGCCATCCAGTACATGCTCGACAACCAGGTGGCCGAGAAGATGCAGAACTTCCGCGCATTCGGCGGCGTGCAGTCCTATCCGTCGCGGACCAAGGACAAGGCAGACGTGGATTTCTCGACCGGCTCGGTGGGGCTCGGGGTGGCGGCGACGGGGTTCTCGAGCCTGGTGCAGGACTACGTCCACGCCAAGGAGTGGCGGAGGAGCGATTGGCTGAAGGGACGGCTGATCGCGCTGATGGTGGATGCGGAAATCGACGAAGGCAACATCCACGAGGCGTTGCTCGAATACTGGAAGCACGGGCTGAAGAACTGCTGGTGGGTGGTGGACTACAATCGCCAGAGCCTCGACAGCGTCGTGTCGGACCGTCTGTTCATGAAGGTTGCCGGCCTATTCGACAATCTCGGCTGGAAGGTGATCTTCATCAAGTACGGCAAGGTTCTCGAGGAGGCCTTCAAGGAGCCGGGCGGGGACAAGCTGCGGGTGTGGATCGACGACTGCCCGAACCAGCTCTATTCGGCGCTGGTGTTCGAGGGCGCGAAGGGTTGGCGACGGCAGCTCGAAGGAGATTTCGCGAATGACCCCGAATTGCTGGCTCTGATCGGACGGCGCACCGATGACGAACTCGCGCGCCTGATGACCAATCTCGGCGGGCACGACATGGCGGCGGTGCTGGAAGCCTTTGCGTCCGCGCCTGCTGATCAGCCTGTCTGTTTCATCGCCTATACGATCAAGGGCATGGGGCTGCCGCTTGCCGGTCACAAGGACAACCACGCCGGCCTCATGAACAAGACCCAGATGCAGGCGTTCCGCGCCCAGCAAGGCGTGAACCAGGGGGCTGAATGGGACAAGTTCGCCGGGCTCAATCTGCCGCCCGAGGCGATCCAGCGGTTCCTTGACCAGGTGCCGTTTGCGCAAAAGGGCAAGCGCACATTGAAGGCGCCGCGCATTGAAGTGCCTGAGATCCCGGTGATGGAAGCCAAAGGCAAGCACGCCACGCAGACCGGGTTCGGGCGCATCCTCGACGACATCGCGCGCAAGGGCGGGTCGTTGGCCGATCATATCATCACGACCTCTGCCGACGTCACGGTCTCGACCAATCTGGGCCCGTGGGTCAACCGTCGCGGCCTGTTCTCGATGGAAAGCAAGGAGGACGTGTTCAAGGAGCGCGGGCTCATGAGCCCGCAGCGGTGGGAGATGTCGCCATCCGGCCAACATGTGGAGCTTGGCATTGCGGAGATGAACCTGTTCCTGATGCTGGCGGCGGCGGGGCTCTCGCACGCCCATTTCGGCGAGCGGCTCATTCCGATTGGTACGCTCTATGATCCGTTCATCTGTCGTGGGCTCGATGCATTGAACTATGCCTGCTACCAGGATGCGCGTTTCATGGTCGTGGCGACGCCGTCCGGTTTGACGCTGGCGCCGGAAGGTGGCGCGCACCAGTCGATTTCAACGCCGTTGATCGGCATGGCGCAGGATGGTCTGGCCTCTTTCGAGCCGGCCTTCCTCGATGAGCTGGCGATCATCATGGGATGGTCGTTCGACTACATGCAGCGCGGCGACGATGATGGCGAAAAGACCAACTGGGCGAGGGACGAGAAGGGGGGATCGGTCTATCTGCGTCTCTCGACCCGGCCGATCGAGCAGCCAGCACGCCCGATCAGCGAGCAGCTGAAGGCGGACATCATCGACGGGGGCTACTGGTTGCGCTCCCCTGACCCCAACACGGAGCTGGCAATCGTCTTCATGGGCGCGGTGGCGCCGGAAGCGATCGAGGCAGCGGGCCTGCTGGCGGAGGACCGGCGTGGTGTCGGCGTGCTCGCGGTCACGTCCGCTGATCGCTTGTCGGCCGGTTGGCACGCGGCGGAACGGGCGCGCGAAGCCGGCGATCTGGCGAACCGGGCGCATATCGAGAGGCTGCTCGATGCGCTGCCGAAAGACGCGAGCATGATCACGGTGTGTGACGGTCACCCCGAGGCATTGTCGTGGATCGGCTCGGTCGCTGGGCATCGTGTGCGTGCGCTTGGTGTCGAGCACTTCGGGCAGTCGGGTTCGGTAACGGAGCTCTATGCGCACTATGGCCTCGATGCCAATGCGATCCTAAAGGCAGCCGAAGCCTTGACGCGCCGTCCGATGCGATACCGCAAGGCGGGGTAGACCAATTCCGGCAAAGCCACGCCTGCTCCAGGTTGTTTTCGCTCACGGCGTGATGGCGTGAGCCTTCCGGTGCCAACGAAATTTACCTTAAGCGTGCGACCGAGGTTTTTATCGACCTCGGTCGCTTGCGCCGTTATTGTCCCCGGCTCTTGAATGGGGTGAATACACAAGAACCCAGGTTCGTTGTTCGTCGAAGGGAGAAGTTCGATGCAAGAGGTCAATCGCGAAGCGGCTGTTGGCCGGTTGATGCAGTTCCTATCGGTTGAAGGTGTGACCGGCCAGGAAGAGAAGATCGGCAAGGAAATTGCTGCCGCATTGAAAGAAGTCGGTGTGGCCGCACGGTCGGTCAAGTTCGACCAGGCCAACAAGCAGATTCCGCTTCCAACCGAGACCGGCAACCTGATCGTTGAATTGCCAGGGCGCGGCAAACTCCGTCGTGCGGACCGCCTGATCTTTATGACGCACATGGACACGGTGCCGTTGTGTGCCGGTGCGCAGCCGGTGATCAAGGGCAAGCGTATCGTCAACGCCGCCAAGACCGCGCTTGGCGGCGACAACCGCACGGGCTGTGCGGTGCTGGTGACGCTGGCGGCGGAGCTGGCGGCCAGCAAGATGGATCATCCGCCGTTGACGCTGGTGTTCACGGTGCGCGAGGAAAGCGGGCTCTGGGGCGCACGCTTCCTGGACAAGGCGAAGCTTGGAGGTGCAAAGATCGCCTTCAATTTCGACGGCCGCTATGCCAATGCCGTGACCATCGGTGCGGTTGGTGCGGACCGCTGGGAGGTCGAGGTGACGGGGCGCGCCTCTCATGCCGGCGGCGCACCTGAAATGGGCATCAGCGCGACCCTGATCGTTGCCGAGGCACTGGCCAAGGTGAATGAGGGCGGCTGGTTCGGCAAGGTCGTGAAGGGCCGTCGTGCGGGCACCTCCAACGTCGGGCCGGTGATGGGCGTGGATGGCGGATCGGCCGGGCAGGCGACCAATGTCGTGACGGATTTCGTCCGCGTCAGGGGCGAAAGCCGCAGTCATGACACCAAGTTCTTCAAGTCCATCACGGCCGCCTACAAGAAG
>JBKDZY010000493.1:0-6375 GCA_047971765.1 Hyphomicrobiaceae bacterium
GTCCTCGGGACGCAAGGGCCGGGGTGGGCGCGACCGGAAGGACCGGGGAACCTCGATCAGGGTGGCGGCCGGCGACCAGCAGCTATTCCAAGCACTCAAGGCGCTTCGGATACGGCTGGCGGAGGATGCAAACGTCCCGCCCTATGTCATCTGCCACGACAAGACGTTGGCGGAGCTTGCCACCAAACGACCGGAGAACACCGAGGCACTCCAGGACATCTCGGGGCTCGGCACCCGCAAGATCGCCCGTTACGGCCAGAACTTTCTGGATGTCATCGCCCGCCTGCGCCCGCATCCGATGCTCGACAACCGGCTGTCCGCGACCGTGAACGAGACACTGGCGATGCATCTGGAAGGGCTTGGTGCCGAGGACATTGCGAGCCGCCGGCGGATCGAGGCGTCGACCGTCATGGGCCATTTCGCCGAGGCCATCGAAGCCGGACTGCTTGAAGCCAAAGCCGTGATTGGCCTGGATGAGGCCGAGGTCGACGAGGTGATGGATGTTTTCGAGCGGCTTGGCACCATCGACAGCGGACGGCTGGGGCCGGCCCATGCCGCCTTGGACGGCCGCGTGGACTACGGCACGCTGAAGTGCTTGTTGGCAGAGGTGGCTTGAGTGGGGAGTCAGTTACGTTGACGTGATGGGTCAGACAATGACATCGCCACCGACTTCAGTGCCACGCCGGCCTTGGCACTGGGACCCATGGCGCCGCTATCCGGGCGGCAGCTAACTTCACTCAATCGCTGACGTCGAGCAAGTGGTTGAATGGGTCGCGGGGACAAGCCCCGCGATGACATTGAGAACCACCGCTTCTTCCCGGTTGCAATTTTCAGCGGCGGCGCTGCGGAGTGGAAGCCAGTTGTCCTGCCCAAGACGAAGGATCGCCAGTGCCCCCGTCTCGCCCATTCCGCATTGGACGCGGGCGTGGAGCAAGGCGCGCTGAAGTGTCTATTGGCGGAAATTGCTTGCGGTGAGTTGGCCCGTGCTGCAGACGTCACGGTCCAGGAACAGACGTAAGCAATTGCAGCATGATCCGAGGGCGTATCACGGGCTTCGACGCAATTCCGACCATCCGTCGAACTGGGTGCTTCGCTCGGCCTCAAAGGCGGGGTTCTCACAGGTCGCCATTGCCCTCCCTGATGAGGACATTATCCTGTATCGGAATGCATTTTTGAGGATTGCTACCGAGTTAACGGCACCGACACGCGCGCACCGACGGACGCCGTCCAAGCATTGCCATTGGTAATGCTAGTGCCGTCATTATGGCCACCATCGGCACGGCTGTTAACGGGGTGCCTATCAACATCGTTGTATTGCATCTCGGGTGCGTAGGAGTAGTACTCGCCGCGGGCAAACACTCCCACCTTGAATGTCCCGAACTCCTTTTCCACACCAACTTTCACTGCAGCGATTACTGCAGCAACGTCACGATCAAGAGACAACTACTACCCAAGGTTTAAAGGGGAAATGCTGGACCCGCTCTGTGTGTAGCGCCCCAGATACTCCGTATGTGCCCAATAAACTCCAATCTCGCCATCATATGTCAGCGCGAAACCATTGCCAAAAGGCAGATTTCCGCCGGCCCCCGCATATCCTCCGAGATAGCCGGTTTCGATGTCCTCGTTTAAGGAGAACGGAGAGGGTGTGCCCAATCCACCGCTAACTCTGCGGCCATCAAAGGAAATCTCCGAATCTATGCGCCGATAGCCAGCGCCCGCCTTCCAATGGAGCGTGCCTGCTGAAGACGGCACGGCAATGGACTGCCCCTCCAGTGCCACACTCCAGGTAGTTGTATCCACGTCAGCTAAGTGTTCAATATTTCTTTCGATCGAATACGGAAGTATCTGTTGAGTATTAGGGTCGGGATCAAAGAGTGGCACGTGAGCGCATATCGCATTAATACTCGTGGACGTACATGACGAGTTCTGACTTCCTTCATGACGCGCATAATAACCTTTGACTCCGGCGAAAATTGGAACATGACCAACAAGAATCGTTCGTGCCCCCAGCTTAGGTCCAATCGTGCTCCGTCTACCTCTCCATCATGATTTTGGTCTTTAGAGACCACGCCTCTAGGCGCCAAAAAGTTGGGGAATACGTTGTTGAAAATGTATGTGAACCGGGTGTTCGGGAGGTCCAGGCGCTCCCAGCTCAGTTCGGCGCCAAGCCCGGGTCAACTGCATGCGCGGCGATGGGACACGCGAGAACGGCGGCTAGAGCGGCAGCGATCTGCAAACGGGCGAGAGACGGCGAGTAAGGCATGAATGCAACCTTGTGCTGCAGTGAACATGGTGCATACGATCACTCGGACACTTTACTCGACGGATAATGAGATCAACCTGATCAATTCGAGATCAACCTGCCATTATTGCAGATTTGCCATAGCACGTGGCTGCGTCCTCATGTATTCCGAAAGCGAGCCGAGCTACGCCAAACAACGGTCCGTTGCAAAACGGCAACAATAGACGGGATTGGCGTGCCGACAGAGGTGACGGCCGCGCAGAATTCTGGCGGGCCACTCATTTTAGCAACTGATCGCTGGCTGTTTGGGGTGGAGCAGTCCAGCCAGTTCGCTTGAGTTCGCAATCGTATCGGTGGTTTGCAGTGGGCGTGAATCTCTGCGCCGCACTCGTTCTGGCGATGCGCCTTGCGCGACCCGGCCACGTGCGGGAAATGAAATGTGCCGATTGCGTTGACTGTGCGATGCCTAAGAAAAATTCGAACACGTTCTGGAGTGGGTCAATAGCGATACCTACACCTCGACTGAAGCGTGCAACTTCGGGGATGTGACTATTTCAGACCCGGTGGGCAACAAAGGTGCCTGCGACCGGCCTTAATTGGGATACATGGCGTTTTCGTGAGCCGTTGGGGCAGGCTTGCCACTCGCTCTCCAAGTTGCCGCCACAATTCGGCGCCCTCTGGCGGCGGCAGGCTGAATATGCTAGGCCCCCGGGCAATGAATGATGCGCTGCACAATCAGCGCGACAGCTCAACACATACCGAGATCACCTTAGATCGTCCCACAGGGCACCCATGAACCTGCGCAACATTGCCATCATCGCTCACGTCGACCATGGCAAGACCACACTCGTCGATGCCCTGCTGAAGCAGTCGGGCGCCTTTCGCGACAACCAGAAGGTTGAGAGCCAGGCCATGGACTCCAACGATCTGGAGCGCGAGCGTGGCATCACCATTCTGGCCAAATGCACGTCGATCCTCTGGAACGACACCCGGATCAACATTGTCGATACGCCAGGCCACGCCGATTTCGGCGGCGAGGTGGAGCGCATCCTGAACATGGTCGATGGCGTGGTGGTGCTGGTGGACGCCTCGGAAGGTCCGTTGCCGCAGACCAAGTTCGTGGTGTCTAAGGCCCTCAAGCAGGGGATGCGGCCGATTGTGGCGATCAACAAGATCGACCGGCCGGACGAGCGTCACGATGCCGTTCTGAACGAGATCTTCGACCTCTTCGCCTCTCTCGACGCTACCGATGAACAGCTCGATTTCCCGGTCGTCTACGGCTCGGGCCGCGATGGCTGGATGGCCAATGATCCGAGCGGGCCGAAAGATGACCTGACGCCGCTGTTCGAGCTGATCGTTGCCCATGTGCCGCCGCCGAAAATCGAAGCGGGGCCCTTCACGATGCTGGCGACGACGCTCGAGGCCGATCCGTTCCTCGGGCGGATCCTGACCGGGCGTGTCCGCTCCGGCAGCGTCAAGCCCAATCAGCAGATCAAGGCGCTGCGCCGCGACGGCTCGTTGATCGAGAGCACGCGCGTAACCAAGGTGCTGGCCTTTCGGGGGCTGGAGCGCACGGCCATCGACGAGGCGCAAGCCGGTGACATCGTCGCGATTGCCGGCGTCACGGATGCAACGGTTGCGGACACGCTGTGCGATCCCTCGATCGAGGCGGCGCTTCCCGCCCAGCCGATCGACCCGCCGACGCTCGCCATGAACTTCCGCATCAACGACGGGCCGTTCGCAGGGCAGGAGGGTGACAAGGTCCAGAGCCGTGTCATCCGCGACCGGTTGTTGAAGGAAGCCGAGCGCAACGTCGCCATCCGCATTCGGGAGAACGACGACAAGGACAGCTACGAGGTTGCGGGCCGCGGCGAACTGCAGCTCGGCATCCTGATCGAGAACATGCGGCGCGAGGGCTTCGAGCTGACGGTGTCGCGCCCACAGGTCGTGACCAAGCAGGACGAAACAACGGGCCAGCGCCTGGAGCCGGTCGAAGAAGTGATGATCGATGTCGACGAGGACCACTCGGGCGTCGTCGTGCAGAAGCTCTCCGAGCGCAAGGGCGAGCTGCGCGAAATGAAGCCATCGGGCGGCGGGCGCACGCGCCTCGTGTTCTACGTGCCAACGCGCGGCTTGATCGGCTACCAGGGTGAACTGTTGACCGATACCCGGGGTACGGCGGTGATGAACCGCGTGTTCCATGACTATGTGCCGTTCAAGGGCGAGATTCCAGGCCGCCGCAACGGTGTGCTGATCGCCAATGGTCCCGGCGATGCGACGGCCTATTCCCTGTTCTACCTGCAGGAGCGCGGGCACCTGATGATCGACCCGCAGACCAAGGTCTACGAGGGCATGATCGTCGGAGAGCACAGCCGCGACAACGATCTCATCGTCAATGTCGTGCAGGGCAAGAAGCTCACCAACGTGCGCGCGGCGGGCAAGGACGATGCTCTCATCCTGACGCCACCGATGCGCATGACGCTGGAACGCGCCATGAGCTACATCCAGGACGACGAACTGGTCGAGATCACACCATCGTCGATCCGCCTCAGGAAGCGCTGGCTCGACCCGCATGTGCGCAAGAAGATGGAGCGAAAGAGCGAAGCCGAGGCCGTCTGAGGATTGGTTGTTTGCGCCGTATCTGCCTCCGGCCAGGCGCTCCGCCGCAAGGGCTGCGCAGCACGGGTCCGGCCGCAGTCGCGGCCTCGGAGGAATAGAAGCCGGCCTTGGAGGCCGACATTCCTGGGACGCCATGGGCGGATGCGAAACGGGGAGGCACGATGACAGTCAAGTTCGCCGGCCTGCTCGTCGGCCTCGCCGTCATCGCTGTCTTGATTGCAGGGCTCTGGTATCAGCAGCGCCACCCCAGGCGCATCATCTCGCATGACCGCATCACCGTTCCCTCGCAGCTTTCGGGCAACCTGAGCGTGACGCTCGAAACGCGCGTCGTCGCCATCGGGTCGCGCCGGATCGAGGAGGTTCGCCTGCCCCACGGCACCTGGATCGACTGCGGGGGTGATTGTCGCAAGGCTGCCCTGGAGGCAGGGCCCGAGTTCTGGCAAACGATCGAGCGCAATACGGGCCGGTAGACGGCGGGGCGTGATCCAATGCCCCTGCCGCACCGGACCATCCACTCACATCACTTGATGACGCCGCATGCGACCCGCGCGCCCGCGCCGCCAATCGGCTGTGTTGTGTGATCATCAACGTTTGCATGAATGACGATTGCGGAACCATCGGCGTCCTGCAAAGTCTTCAGGAGCGTGGGCGTGGTCAGCTCGGCGTTCGCCGAACCATCGGCGTTGGCGAAGATATTCGCGAGGTCGCCATCATCCGGCCCCTTGGGATTCAACATGCCATGCGGTTTGCCACCGTGGTTCACGTGTCCCTTGGAGTCGGCAAACCTGGCATGGTCTGCGCAGGTGCCGACGGCGTGAAGGTGCATGCCATGCCAGCCGGGCGACAGCGCCTTGGCCTTGAGCTTCAGGCGGATGACGGTGGCGTTGGCACCGCCCGAAATGGTGGCTGTGCCGATCTCGGTGCCCTTGTTGTCGATCAGGCTTGTTTCGACCGATTGCACGTCGGCCAGGGCGGCCAATGAACTTGCGAGCAGGCCGAAGACGGCCAACAGGATGCGCATATGTCTCTCCTCGAATGAGTGGGACCAACAAATCAAAACGGCCGGTCCGACGCAACGCCACCTCCACACGGACCGAGCGGCGCCCTATTGCGCCACGAAGCCGCCATCCACGACCAGTTCGGCGCCAGTGATGTAGGAGGCTTCATCGGAGGCCAGGAACAGGTTGGCGTTCGCGACCTCGTCCACCTCGCCGAAACGTCCCATGGGGACGGCCTTCAAGGCCCGGGCCCGCACTTCCGGGTCGGCGCTCATCTGCGAGGTTCGCATGGGCGGCATGAAACCCGGATGAACGGAATTGACGCGGATGTTGTCACGCCCGAACTGGATCGCGGCCGCCTTGCTCATGGTGCGCACCGCGCCCTTGGCAGCGTTATAGCCCATGTGCACGAAATTCTGCCCGGTGATGCCGGAAATCGAGGAGATGTTGACGATCGAGCCCTTCTTGACCTTCTGCATCTCCGGCACGACGGCGCGGATGCCAAGGAAAACGCCC
>JBKDZY010000494.1:0-1860 GCA_047971765.1 Hyphomicrobiaceae bacterium
GGGTTGTCGCATCAATTCCGCGAGACGTTGACCGGTTCCATTGCGCTTGCCGGGACCTATGCCGAGGAAACCGATGCGGCGGGCAAGCGGACGGATGTCGCGCTCAGCGTACCCATGGCGATAACTGAGGATAAGCGCGACAACAAGCTTGATCCGACGGCCGGTTGGCGCGCTCTTGTGAGTCTCGAACCGACCTATGAGTTCAACCGTGGTGATGCCTATTTGACGGCTCGTGGGCAGATCAGCGCTTATCGCGCCCTGGATGCGTCCGGCAGGTTCGTGATTGCCGGACGGGTTGGTGCTGCGGGCATTCTTGGAGCCGACCTCGAGGACCTGCGACCGAGCCAGAGGTTGTACGCCGGTGGCGGCGGCTCCGTGCGGGGCTATGCCTACAAGAGCCTGGCGCCAACGCTGGAAAATGGAGCCATGGGCGGCAGTTCGCTGATCGAGGCCAGTCTGGAGATGCGTATGCGAATTACTCCGACCATTGGAATCGTTCCGTTCGTGGATGCCGCGAGCGTTGGCGGGGGAGATTGGCCGGACACGTCCGAGGTGAAGGTGGGCGCGGGACTTGGGCTGCGCTACTACACGGCGCTTGGGCCGTTGCGTCTTGATGTTGCGACTCCGCTCAGTGGCCGGGACGGGCAGGATTCCGTTTCATTCTACGTTGGCCTCGGTCAGGCGTTCTGATGAAAGGCCGCCTGGCAAAGCTCGGCATCGGCCTTGCTGCGGTAACGCTGGTGGCTGCGTTGGGTCTCTGCATGCTCGTCGTGACGTCGTGGGGGCAGAACCGTCTCGTGCAGCTTGGCGCGTCTTTTGCCTCCGATGCCAACACCCGGATCGAGATTGGAACCGTCGAGGGGTCGCTGTTGTCGTCGGCAACCCTGGACTCCATCGAAATGCGGGATGCCAAGGGGGCGTGGCTTCGGATCGAAGGGGTTGCGCTCGACTGGCGGCCGATGGCCCTGCTGTCCGGCACGATCCAGGTCGACAAGCTGCACGTTGCGAAAGTCGATGTGTTGCGTTTGCCGGAGGGGGCGGCCGGGCAGGATGAAAAGCCGGCTGCGTCGCCTGATGGCAAGGGAGGGCTTCCACGATTGCCGCCGATTGCCCTGGGTGATCTGCGGATCGGTCTGTTGCACCTGCGCGATACGCTGCCCAGTGGAGACACGCGCCTGAAGATCGTGGCCAGCGTCCTTCCCGACCGGAGCAGCGACAGGCTGGATGGCAAGCTCTCGATCGTGCGCATTGATGGTCACGAGGGCCATGTCGCGGCGAAGATCGGCTATTCGGCAGATCAACAGCGGGTCAGCGTGCATGTGGATGCGAGCGAGCCGGATGGCGGGCTGGTCGCGACGCTGCTGGGTCTGCCGGACAAGCCGGCCTTCATGCTGAACGTGTCGGGCGACGGACCGCTCGATGACTGGCATGGGCGGATTGCTGCCCATGGTGGCGAGCAGTTCAAGCTCGATGGTACGGCCACCATCAGCCGCAACGGTCAGGGACGTGCGGTAACGGCAGCCTTGAATGGCCGGATCGATGGCGTTCTGCCGGCCGGACTCAGGGCGCTTCTGGGGGGTGATCTCAGCGCCAGGCTTGACGGACGCTGGAATGATTCTGGGCACGTTGTTGTCAATTCGGCGCGGGTCAGTTCCTCTGCACTGAAACTTGCCGCGCAAGGCGTCGCCGATCCGAAGCGGCGTTTCATTCACGGATCGCTCGATCTGCGCATCGCCAATGCGGATGGCGAGCCGGTGCAGATTGCGCTTGATCCGGATGCGCCTATCACCATGGGCCAGGCTCATTTCGCATTGGGTCTTGCGCCTGCCAGTGAAAATCGCCGGGTCACCCTTTCGACGA
>JBKDZY010000495.1:0-1692 GCA_047971765.1 Hyphomicrobiaceae bacterium
TATCCGGAGGCCGGCATCGCAAGCGGAGAGCAGGTCCTGCGGGATCTAGCCCGGCATCCAGCCACTGCGCGGCATCTGGCGAAGAAACTCGCCCGGCATTTCGTTTCCAGCACGCCACCGGCCCCTCTCGTCACGGCGCTGGAGCGGACGTTCCTCGAAACGGGCGGGGATCTCGGCCAGGTCGCGAGAACGCTGGTCGGACATGAGGCGTCCTGGAGCGTGCCGCAGCGCAAGGTGCTGCCGCCCTATGATTTCCTGGTGTCGCTGGCGCGCGGGTTCGACCTTCATGTTCCGCCACGGCAGATCGTCAACCTGGCCCGTGCACTGGGACAACCCTTGTGGACTCCGCCCTCGCCCAAGGGCTGGCCGGACGACGACGACGCCTGGCTTGGGCCCTCCTCCCTGCGTGAGCGGCTCAGGCTGGCGGGACAGTTCGCGGCACGCGCCGCCCAGCTTCATGATCCGGTGCATATGGCCCAGGAACTGCTTGGCACCGCCATCAGCGATGCTGAAATGAAGGCCATCCGACGGGCAGAAAGCCGGGCGCAGGGGACGGAATTGTTGATCATGTCGCCTGCTTTTCAACGGAGATGAGGCCCGTGACACGCAATCGAGACCAGCTTTTGCTGCCGAACCGGCGCCATGTGCTCGGCGGGCTCAGCGCAAGCCTTGCCCTGTGGGGGGCGGTGCCGCGTGCGATGGCCCGGGGCCGCGACCCGCGCCTGCTCGTCGTCATCCTGCGTGGTGCGCTCGATGGGCTGGCGACGGTGGCTCCGACCGGCGATCCTGCCTATCAGCGCCTGCATGGCGTGCAGACAATTCCCGTCAACGGCAACGGAGCCGGATTTCCGCTCGACGGTTTCTTCACGCTCCATCCGGCCCTGGCCAATGTCTACAAGCTCTATCTGCGCAAGGAGGCGCTGTTCGCGCACGCCATTGCCACACCCTATCGGGGGCGGTCCCATTTCGATGGGCAGGATGTGCTGGAAAGCGGGCTTGGCGGCAAATCGCGGGCGGAGACCGGCTGGCTCAACCGGGCGGTCGGCACGTTGCGGGCCGATGGGGCAGCGGGCGTGCAGGGGCTCACGGCTGGTGCGGTCGTGCCGTTGATCATGCGCGGGACGGCGCCGGTCCTGTCGTGGATTCCGAAAGCCACCAGGGCTCCTCTCCATGCCGACACCGCCAGCCGGCTCGCCAATCTCTATGCCGAGACCGATCCGGCACTGGCAGCGGCCCGGGAGAAGGGGCTCGAGATCGACAATGTGGCCGGTACCACCACCGCCGGGCAGGCGTTGGCAGCCCAACAGTTCAGGGGCGTGGTAACGACGGCCCAGGCCGCCGCGCGCCTGCTCAAGGCTGACAATGGGCCGCGCATCGGCACGCTCAGCATCGACGGATGGGATACACATGCCAACGAGGGTGTCCTGAAAGGCCGCCTCAACACGCACCTGCTGGGGCTCGACGCGGCGATTGCCGCACTGGTCGAGGAACTGGGACCAGCCTGGAAGGAGACCAGCGTGCTGGTGGTGACGGAGTTCGGCCGCACGGCGCGGGTCAACGGCACGAGCGGCACCGATCACGGAACGGCAACTGTGGCCATCCTTCTGGGAGGCGGGGTCAGGGGCGGCCGAGTGCTCGCTGACTGGCCGGGGCTCGCCGATGCCCAGCTCCACGAGGGGCGCGACCTGAAGC
>JBKDZY010000496.1:0-1931 GCA_047971765.1 Hyphomicrobiaceae bacterium
GGATCTCACCGCTTCCAGGTTGGCGTTCGTCCGCGCTTGTGCACAGGTGATTGCCTCGGGGCTATCGATCCTGGGAGTCGAAGCACCGGAGGAGATGCGATAATCGCTCCGAATCGGGCGAACCATTACGCGACGAGGGGACAGGGACAATGGCAGGGTCGAATGGCTCGCCGCGTGGAAGCGGTCAAGTCCCACCGAATTATCCGGCGGAGACAGAAGAACAGGCAAGGGCGCGCCAGTACGAGCGGTGGCTTGAACTGCAGCAGCGGCAAACGCCTGGAAACGGCGGCTTTGACGGCCAGCAGGGGTACGCGCAACCGGCTCCCCAGGGCTATGGTCATGCATACGACCAGCAGGGCCAGGCGGCGGATCAGGCCGGCGGCTACGGCTATGATGCCCACGGCCAGCAGCCCACGGACCATGGCCATTCCTATGGTGGCGGCTACGAGGCGCCACATCAGCCGTTTCCGCAGTTCGAGCAGTATCAACCCGGCTCGGATCCGAATTCCGGACACTTCCCACCGCAAAATCACCAGGACGCCTACCAGAGTGGACACCCGCAACAGGGTGGTTATCAACAGGGCTACGACGCCGGCGGTTATGCGCCCCCTGACCCCGGACTTCCCGGTGACCCGTTTGCGCAGCCATTCGAACAGCCCGGGTTGTCCGAGACACACCATCACTATCGCGGCGAGGCTCAAAACCAGTTCTCGCCGCAAGGTGCCAACCCTCATGACGTTGGAGCCTACGATCTTTCGCACTATCAGCCCGGCCAGATGCCACCGGGATTCGGAGCTGACGGCGCCCACAACGCTGCACAAGGGTGGTCCGCGACCAATCAGGATCCCTATGCGGGTCAACAGAATTGGCGCGCCCCGCAGCAAGGAGAATATTGGCCGCAAGGCGACGCCCCCGAGGGTGGCCAGTTCGGCTACGAGACGGGTGCATCCGGCTATCCGGCACAGCAGCACTATGGCGAGGATCAGCACGAGCACGACGACTACGAGGCCGGGGAAGACGAGCCGAGAAAAGGCCCTGGCACCCTCGTCATCGTCGGTGCGCTGGTGGGTGCCATCATCGCGGGTGGCGGCATGGCCTATGCCTACAAGATTTTCAGCGGGTCCGGCTCGCATGGAAAACCGCAGATCGTAAGAGGGAACAGCGCACCGGTTAAAACCCAACCGACCGATTCCGGCGGCATGGAGATAGCGCACGCCGACAAGGCCGTCCTCAACCAGACCTCATCAGAGCCGGACCGGCCTGTACCGACGTCCTTGCGTCCGCCGTCCGACTCGGGCGGTCCCAAGCGCGTGGCGACGACCTCGATCATCGTCAATCCCGACGGCACCATCCGGCCGACCATGCAGAATGCTCCGCAAGCGCCGGTCGGCGGCTCCGGGGTCCCGGGTCTGGTTCTCGATGGTTTCGGGCCGCCGCCCGGGGCGCCCCCACCGCAGCCGCAGGCTCATTCTTCTGCCGCGCATATAGCGCCGCCACCACCGCCTCCGGCAGTGCGGCCTTCGCTGCCGCCTCCCGCACCACCTCCGCCGCAGGTCTCGAACCAGTCGCCGTCCCAGGCGCAGGAAGAGGTTCCCGTTCCCAAGCGCAGTCCGCAACGGCCATTGCGGACGGCTGCCATCGCGTCGGCACCACGCACCGCCCACCGGAGTGCCGGCTACGTTGCCGTCCTGGCCTCCAAGCGGAATTGCAGGGATGCGCGCAATGCCTTCGCCCCGCTGTTCCAGAAGTACCCGGATGTGCTGGCCGGCAAGACGCCGGATGTCAAACAGGTCAATCTGCCGGACAAGGGAACCTGGTGCCGCCTCATCGTGGGGCCGCCTGGCTCGCGACAAGCCGCGCGCGACATCTGTGTGGCATTGAAAGGGCGTGGCATGACGGATTGTTGGCCGGTCAGCTACTGAACCCGATTT
>JBKDZY010000497.1:0-3314 GCA_047971765.1 Hyphomicrobiaceae bacterium
GTCGATATAGCGCGACAGCTCGGCCAGATCATAATCGACAAAGGTCCGGGTCCCAAGGAACTCCGGCTTGCGGACGCGGGTCTTCTGCCAATCGATCTTGAAACTGTTCTCGCGCGCGGCAGCGAGCGTGATGCGCTGCTTGGTCTGCTCGTGCCTGAGGTGTGCGTCGCGGGCCTTGGCATATTCAGCGCGGATATTGTCGATATAGCCGGTGCGCTCGGTTTCGGACAGCAGGTTCGAGACGACGCCGACGGCGCGGCTTGCGTCCGTCACATAGATGGCCTGCCCCTTGCTGTAGTTCGGGCTGATCTTGACGGCGGTGTGGACACGGCTGGTGGTCGCCCCGCCGATCAGCAGGGGCACACTGAAGCCCTGGCGCTCCATCTCGGCTGCGACATTGCACATCTCGTCGAGCGATGGCGTGATCAAACCGGATAGACCGATGATATCGGCCTTCTCCGCCTTCGCGGCGTTGAGGATCTTGTCCGCCCCGACCATCACGCCGAGGTCGATGACCTCGTAGTTGTTGCACTGGAGAACGACGCCGACAATATTCTTGCCGATGTCGTGCACGTCGCCCTTCACCGTTGCCATGACGACCTTGCCGGCCGCCGGCATCTGGTCAAGGCCCGATGCCCGCTTCTCGGCTTCGAGGTAGGGCTGCAGATAGGCCACAGCCTGCTTCATGACGCGCGCCGACTTCACCACCTGGGGCAGGAACATCTTGCCTGCACCGAACAGGTCACCGACGACATTCATGCCGGCCATCAGCGGCCCCTCGATGACATGCAGCGGTTTTTCGACCTGCTGGCGTGCCTCCTCGGTATCGGCTTCGATGAAATCGGTGATGCCGTGCACCAGTGCGTGTTTCAACCGCTCTTCCACGGACGCATCGCGCCAGCGCAGATCGGCTTCCTTCTTCTTCGTCCCCTCGCCCTTGAAGCGCGGAGCTGCATCGAGCAGGCGATCCGTTGCATCGGGCCTGCGATTGAGGATGACATCCTCGACGAGGTCGCGCAGGTCGGCCGGGATATCGTCATAAACGCCAAGCTGGCCCGCATTGACGATGCCCATGTCCATGCCGGCCTTGATGGCGTGAAAGAGGAAGACGGAGTGCATCGCCTCGCGGACGGCCTCGTTGCCACGGAACGAGAACGACAGGTTGGACACCCCACCGGAGATATGCACCAGCGGAAAGCGCTGCTTGATCTCGCGCGTTGCCTCGATGAAATCGACGCCGTAGTTGTTGTGCTCCTCGATGCCGGTTGCGACGGCAAAGATGTTCGGGTCGAAAATGATGTCCTCAGGGGGGAAGCCCACCTCCCGGGTCAACAGCTCATAGGCGCGCGCGCAGATCTCGACCTTGCGCTCCTTGGTATCGGCCTGCCCCTTCTCGTCGAAGGCCATGACGACGACGGCGGCGCCATAGCGCAGCACCTTGCGTGCCTGGTCGAGGAATGCGTCCTCGCCCTCCTTCATCGAGATCGAGTTGACGACAGCCTTGCCCTGCACGCACTGCAATCCCGCCTCGATGACGCTCCACTTCGAACTGTCGATCATGACCGGCACGCGCGCGATATCAGGCTCCGAGGCGATCAGGTTCATGAACGTGACCATCGCCTTCTCGGAATCGAGCAGGCCCTCGTCCATGTTGACGTCGATGATCTGCGCGCCATTCTCGACCTGCTGGCGCGCGACAGACAAGGCTGCCTGGTAGTCGCCCTGCTCGATCAATTTCCTGAAGCGCGCGGAACCGGTTACGTTGGTGCGCTCACCGACGTTGATGAACGTTGCTGCCGCGCTGCGGTCGTTGCCGGCGCTGGTCGATTGTTCGGTCATGGCGTTTTCGCCCTTGCGAATGTGTGATCGTTGCCTGCCCTCAACGAGCGGACAAGAAAGCTGCCGATGCTCAGGCGGCGACGAAGGCTTCGAGGCCGGACAGCCGCATCTTCGGCGCGATATCCGGCGCGGTGCGCGGTGCGTGCTTTTCGACATGCACCCTGACGTGGGCAATGTGGTCCGGTGTCGATCCGCAGCAGCCGCCGACGATATTGACGAGCCCGTCCTTGGCCCACGGTTCCATCTGGCAGGCCATGTCATGCGGCGTCTCATCGTATTCGCCCATGGCATTCGGCAGGCCCGCATTCGGATATGCCGAGACGAGCGTGTCGGCCACGGAAGCGAGTTCGGCCAGGTAGGGCCGCATCAACTCGGCGCCCAGCGCACAATTGAGGCCGATGGAGAACGGCTTCAGATGACGCATCGAGTACCAGAACGCCGTTGGCGTCTGCCCCGACAACGTCCGGCCGGAACGGTCGGTGATGGTGCCGGAAATCATGATCGGCAGCTCTACGCCCATTGTGTCAAAGGCTTCCAGCGTCGCAACACCGGCGGCCTTGGCGTTGAGGGTGTCGAAGATGGTCTCGATCAGGATGATGTCGGCGCCGCCCTCGATGAGCCCCTCGACCTGCTCCTTGTAGGCTGCCCGAAGCTGATCGAACGTCACGTTGCGGTAGCCGGGATTATTGACGTCCGGCGAGATCGAGGCGGTGCGGTTGGTGGGGCCGACAGCGCCTGCCACGAACCTCGGCCGCGACGGGTCGCGCGCCATGACGGCCGCGCAGGCTGCCTTGGCCAGGCGCGCCGCCTCGACGTTTATCTCGCGCGCCAGCGTCTCCATGCCATAGTCCGCCATCGAGATGACCTGGGCGTTGAACGTATTGGTCTCGACGATATCGGCGCCGGCCTCGAGATACTGTTCATGGATCTGCTGGATGATGGCGGGCTGGGTCAGCACCAGCAGGTCGTTGTTGCCCTTGACGTCCTGGCCCCAGTCGCGGAAGCGCTCGCCGCGGTAGCCGGCTTCGTCCAACTTGTGGCGCTGGATCATGGTGCCCATGGCACCGTCGATCACGAGAATGCGCTCGGCGGCCGCCTTCCTGAGGATCTCGGTCGTCTTGGGCGTGCGGTTCTTGTGCTTTTTTTCTGACATTGATCTAACCGGTTGCTTTCCTGGGGTTCGGGCGTCCTGCGCGACGGCGTTCACGCCGCGGCCACGGCGGCCTGCTGCTTCGGACGCAGGCCAAGCAGATGACAGATGGCGTAGACGAGGTCGGCCCGGTTGAGGGTGTAGAAGTGGAACTGGCGCACGCCTTCGTCGACGAGAGCCATGACCTGTTCGGCGGCAACCGCCGCCGCGACCAGATGCGAGGTCGCCTGGTCCTGGTCGAGGCCATCGAACCGGCGGGCCATCCATGCCGGCATGGTGGCGCCGGTCTTGCCGGCGAAGCCCGAAACCTGCTTGAAATTATGGA
>JBKDZY010000498.1:0-3125 GCA_047971765.1 Hyphomicrobiaceae bacterium
CTGGAAAAGCACGGGCATATAGATGTGGTCGAAATCCTTGTAGGTGTACTTCGTTTTCAGCACCTGGGGCTCGAATGTGTAGGCCACCGAGCCGGTCGCGACCAGATTGTAGCCATCGGCAGGCTCGCTCTTGACCGCCATTGCGGAGACACCACCGCCCGCACCGGGCCTGTTCGTGACGAGGACCGGCTGGCCGAGGGATTTCGCCATGGATTCGGACATGGCGCGTACGAATGCGTCGGTCCCGCCACCGGCGCCATAACCGACGGTGATCTTGATGGGCTTGGTGGGATAGTCGGCCGCCTGTGCGGCGGTTGCCATCACTCCGAGGCACGAGATGATACCGAGTGCTTTGGCGAGCAGAACTGGTCGCATGAGGGTCTCCTTTCGGTGTCTGACCATCCGGTGCCGGGCCGGAACGGCCAGGTCAGGTTTTCTTGTTTTCCGGCACGGGTTGGGTCTGGCTCATCTGGAGGGAGCTGAATTTCCACACGGAGACGACGGCCAGGACCAGGAAGACGACGGCCACCGGGTGGCTGATCAGCGAGGTTATGCTGCCATCGGTGATGATCATCGCCTGCCGCATGGAGAGCTCCGCCATCGGTCCGAGGATGAAGCCGATGAGGAATGTCACGAATGAAAAGTCGAATTTCTTCATGAAGTACCCGACGAACGCGAACACGATCATCAGGTAGACGCTGAACATGCCGCCGCCTTCGAGATACGCTCCTGCAATGCAGAAGAACACGATCATCGGGAGCAGGATCGCGTCGGAGACGAGGATGGCGCGCGAGAAGAACCGCTGTCCGATCAGTCCCACGACCAGAAGGATTGCCGAAGCCAGAAGCATGCCGCCGAAAATCGAATAGACGAGTACGGCATCATCGCGCAGCAGGAAGGGCCCGGGTGTCAGGCCGTAGAGCATGAAGGCGCCCATGAGCAGCGCGGTCGACAGGCTACCTGGCAGGCCGATGGCAAAAACCGGAACCAGGCTGGCGGGCACCGATGCGTTATCCGCGCTTTCCGAGGCCGCGACGCCCTCGAAACGGCCCTTGCCGAAGCTGGAGGGGTTGCGGTCCCGCTTCTGCGTCCATGCATAGGCCAGGAAAGACGAGAGACTGGCCCCAAGACCCGGCAGGATCCCGATGAAGGTGCCGACCAGCGCGCCCCGCAGGATTGTCGGGAACGCAACTACGAATTCGCGCCACGACAGGCGATGGTCGTCGGGATTGTCGCTCTTCATGTACTCGGCCTTGTGGCCGTATTCGCCACGCCAGCCACGGTCGATCTGGACGAGGACTTCGGAGAGCGCAAGTGTGCCGATGGCAACGGCGAGCAGCGGGATGCCGTCGTAGAGTTCCGGGAAACCGAAGGTCAGGCGCGGCGCACCCGTCTCGATATCCAGTCGTGGGGCCGCGAGCAACAGGCCGAGAAAACCGGCAATGAGCCCCTTGAAGAATGAGCGCCCCGAAACCGCAGCAATGAAGGACATGGCAAAAATGACGATGGCGCACAATTCGACCGGTCCCGTGTTCACGGCAATGGCAGCCAGGGGCATTGTGAGCGCGATCAAGGCTATCGTCGCGAGCAGATCACCCACAACCGACGCATAGAGAGCGATCTGGAGGGCTTTTCCGGCCTTTCCTTGCCGCGTCAATGGATAGCCGTCCAAGGTCGTGACCACGGCAGACGGCTCCCCTGGAACATTGATGAGGATCGCTGAGACCGCGCAACCGGCAGCACCGCCCTTGTTTATGCCGATCAGGAAGGAGATGCCGACCAGCGGTGGCAGCTTGTAGGTGAATGGCAGCAGCAACGCGATCGCCGTGGCCCGGTTCATTCCGGGCATCGCGCCGACCAGGTAGCCAATGAAGACGCCGAACGCGATGTAGGCAATGACGTTGATGGAAAGCACATGGTCAAATGCCAGCAGCACCTGATCGAGCATGATTGGTGACCTTCGTAGAGCTGGTCCGATCAGGGCAGTGGGGTCTTGAGACCCCAGGACACGATCATCGAGACGATGACGACGGTGCCGAGCGAGACTGGAACGATGCGGACCAGCCGTGTCTCCCCCATGAACAGCATCGTCGCGGAAATGAGGAGCGGTCCGCCAATCAGGAAACCGAAATAGGTGATGATGAGTGTTCCCGCGATGATGATGGCGGTGACCAGAAGGAAGAAGCCGAACTGGGACAAGCTCAGGGGATTGGGCTGGTCGTCGTAGAGATGCCGTTTCGTGATCGCCTGCGCGAGCAGTCCGATGCTCGACAACGCAATTCCGACGAGCATGACCATCGGGTAGAAGTACGGCGAGAGACCATACCAGACACCGTCGCCGTCGTTCTCCGCGGGAATGACCCATAGGATCATGAGTGCAACGAAGGCCAGCAAGACGATCGCGGCGATGATGTCAACGCGGCGCATGTTTGATCCTGTCACTCGATAGAACTGGCCAATTCGCCATGGAGAACGCGATCAGCCGAATTGAGTTTCGCGTGGCCGCAGAACGGATGCGGGCCAGACTTGCAAGTTTCTTGAGGCTCGGCAACCCGCCCCGCACAAGAAATTCAGCCGGCGCGGAAGAACGATTGGTGCCTGGGTAGATGTGGGTGGCGCGTTCAATGGAGGTCCGCCGCCGACGCGCCATCAATCGTGGACGCGGTCCGAGAGATCCGTGGTGAACCTGTTGCCCAGGACGGCAGCGATGATTGGCACGGGACAAGAAGGTTTTTCCGGTTTCCCATGGTGTTGCAAACGGGGGAGCCAGGGCTCATGATCTCCCGGATATGCTTCGCCACGATCTCTTCAGTCTACGGCTCTTCGCGCGCGTGTGCGAGCTGCGTAGTTTGTCGCGCGCTGCGGCGGAGCTTGGCATTGCGACGTCCGCCGCCAGCCGCCGCCTGTCGCAACTCGAACATGAAGCCAAGACCCCGCTGCTCAAGCGCCGGCCCCATGGCGTCGAGCCGACGGCGGCCGGTCTCGTCATGCTGCGCTATGCCAATGAGGTCATCGAGCAGGGCGAGCGCCTCGAGGCGACCATGGCTGAATATCGTACCGGCGTTCGCGGTCATGTCCGCGTTTTCGCATCGAGTTCGATATTGGTGCAGAGGCTTGCCGCGGAT
>JBKDZY010000499.1:0-6620 GCA_047971765.1 Hyphomicrobiaceae bacterium
CATATGTGATGCGAAGGCAATCAGGCCCTGAACAAATCGGTCTGGTGATCGTGAAACGAAATCCGGCGGGCCAGTTCATGGGCCCGCCGGATTTCTATAGTGTCCCTGGATGCAATCGCCGCCGGATCACGCGCTGGCCGTGTTCAATGCCTTGATCTGCTCCGCTGACAGCTTCAGGGTTGCCGCCTTCGCAATATCATCAAGTTGGGTGATGCTGGTGGCACTGGCAATGGGTGCCGCGACTGCCGGTTGCGCCATCAGCCAGGCCAACGCCACCTGTGCCTGCGTCCCCCCCGTCTGCGAAGCGACGTCATCCAATGACTTCAGGATGCCAAGTCCCTTCGCGTTGAGGTACTTGCCGGCCCCCGCCCCACGTGCCTTCCCCTTGAGATCCGCTTCGGTCCGGTACTTTCCGGTGAGAAATCCGCTCGCCAGCGAATAGTAGGGAATAATGCTGATGCTTTCCTGTTGACACAGCTTCTGCAGGTCCCCCTCCACGATCGTCCGCTCGCACAGGCTGTAGTTGGGCTGCAGTGTCTGATAGCGCGGTACGCCGAGCTTGCTGCTGGCATCCAATGCCGACTGCAGCCGTGCAGCCGTAAAATTCGAGGCTCCGGCAAAGCGAACCTTGCCCGCCTTAATCAGCGACGCATGCGCTTCCATCGTCTCTTCGACGGGCGTTTCCGCATCATCCTGGTGGGACTGGTAGAGGTCGATCACGTCCGTCTGCAATCGCTTGAGCGACGCTTCCACCGCTTCAACGATATAGCGCTTCGACAACCCCTTCTTGCCCGGTCCCATCTCCATGCCGCACTTGGTCGCGAGAACGACCTTGTCCCGCTTGCCGCCGGCCTTGAACCATTTCCCGATAATGGTTTCACTCTCACCACCCTGGTTCCCGGGTGCCCAGCGCGAATACATGTCAGCCGTATCGACACAGTTGAACCCAAGATCGACAAACCGGTCGAGCAGCGCATGCGATTGCGTCTCGTCGACCGTCCACCCGAACACGTTGCCGCCAAAGATGAGCGGAGAAATATCCAGACTGCTGCGGCCAAGCTTGCGCTTTTCCATATCGAACTCTCCTTATCCTGTTGTCCGTGCCAGCTTTACCATTCTGCCTCGGGCGAACCGGCGCTTGCAAAAGCGACAACCGGTCACTCTGTGGCATTTCCCTGTCATCAGGTTATGACAAGGACAGGACGCTGGCTATTCGTGCTTGCTCCGACAATAGGTTCATGCCTCTGTGGTCCCATTGCGATTACCCTGACAGGCCCGAGGCCAGAACATGACGAAGTCAGCCGACCAGATGTCCATCCGGCGGGTCTCCGGGCATCCCACTTTCCTTGAGGCCACGCGGGAATGGGCACGCATCGGCCTGCTGTCGTTCGGTGGACCAACCGCCCAGATCGCACTCATGCATCGGGTGGTCGTGGACGAACGCAAGTGGCTCTCCGAAAGCCGGTTTCTCAACGCCCTCAGCTTCTGCATGTTGTTGCCGGGGCCGGAGGCCACGCAGCTTGCCACCTATGTCGGCTGGCGCCTGCATGGCATACCCGGCGGGCTGGTGGCGGGCGTACTGTTCGTCCTGCCTGGTGCTGCCGTTATCCTGATGCTCGCCACCATCTACGCCCTGTTCGGCAATGTCCCTCTGGTCGAGACCATCTTCTTTGGGATCAAGGCCGCCGTCCTTGTCATTGTGATCGAGGCCCTTTTGCGCATTTCCCGGCGCACCTTGAAAGGTACCGGGCCCTGGATCATTGCCATGTTGGCATTTTTCGGGATCTTCTTCCTCGCACTCCCGTTTCCCCTGATCGTATTGCTGGCCGCCCTCTATGGGTATGTCTTCACAACAAGTCGGGACGATCAAGGAGACGGCGAACAGCCCGACTCGCTGCCACCCATGAAATCCCGCAGTCTGGCCAGCACCGTCGCGACCATCGCCATTTGGCTCGCCGTCTGGATCGTCCCGCTGGCGGCCATGACCCTGGCGTTGGGGCCGGACCATATCCTGTCCCATCTGGCGCTCTTCTTCTCGAAACTCGCCGTCGTCAGCTTCGGTGGCGCCTATGCCGTTCTCGCCTACATGACGGAAACCGTTGTCGTCGTGCACAACTGGCTGTTGCCGGGCCAGATGCTGGATGCGCTCGGCCTCGCCGAGACCACCCCGGGACCATTGATCCTGGTGACCGAATTCGTCGGCTATCTCGCGGCTTTCCGGCAGGCCACCGACCATCCGATACTTCTCGGAGTAGCGGGTGCCGCCGTGACCCTGTGGGCGACATTTGCGCCCTGCTTCCTCTGGATCTTCGCCGGCGCGCCCTACATTGAGTGGCTGAACACCCGCCCCCGTCTGAAAAGCGCGCTGTCGGCGATCACGGCCGCGGTTGTCGGCGTCATCCTCAATCTGGCTATCTGGTTTGCCCTGCACGTCTTCTTCGCCAAGGTGAACACCCAGCAGCTCGGCATCTTCCGCATCTATCTGCCGGATTCAGGCACTCTCAATCTGCAGGTCGTCGCGATTGCAATGATAAGCACAGTGCTTCTGCTGGCGCGTCAATTGAGCGTACCGCTGGTCTTGGGCACCTCGGCGGCCCTGGCCTTGGTTATCCGGATGCTCACACAGATCATGTGATGCTCAGGCCCACGCAACAGCTTCGGCAGCGGTCCGGATTGCCGCAATATTGCGGCCATAGGCCTCCGGCTGGTCGACCGAGCCGCCCTTGAAAGCAGCCGAGCCGGCAACGAGCACGTCGGCCCCGGCTTCCACGACCAATGGTGCTGTCTCGGCCGTCACGCCACCGTCAATCTCGATATGGATCGGCCGGTCATCGATCATGGCACGCAGGTTCCGTATTTTCGCGATCTGCGAATGGATGAACGACTGCCCGCCGAATCCCGGATTGACGGTCATGACACATACGAGGTCCACAAGGTCCAGGACGTGCTCCACAACAGCTTCGCTTGTCCCCGGGTTGAGCGCCACGCCAGCCTTCTTGCCAAGCGCCTTCACCGCCTGCAATGAACGGTGCAGATGCGGTCCCGCTTCCGCGTGAACGGTCAGGATGTCCGCACCCGACTTGGCAAAGGATTCCAGATAGGGATCAACCGGCGCCACCATCAGGTGGACGTCCATCACGGTCATGATATGCGGTCGAATCGCCGCGCACAAGGCCGGGCCGAATCTGATGTTCTGCACGAAATGACCGTCCATGACATCGACATGAACCCAGTCTGCTCCCTGCGCCTCGACGGCCCGGCATTCCGCACCGAAATTGGCGAAATCGGCAGCCAGTATCGACGGTGCAATGCGGATCGGCAGAGAAGCTCGGCTCATGATCGTCGTCTTTCCAGCCCAACCATTATTTCGCTCGTTGTCCTCACGCGCACCCAGGATGACCAGAATTTTCCATCCTGGATCACCCCATCCGCTGCAAGTCTTCGCGGCAGGTCAGTGACGACCGTGGCAATGCTTGTATTTCTTGCCTGACCCGCAGGGGCACTTGTCGTTCCGCGCAACCCGTCCCCAGGTCGAAGGATCGTTCGGATCAACGTCCTGGGCACCTTTGCGGGTCTTCATCGGCGCGGCCTTCGGCTCCATCGCCGGCTGGCCCATGTCGCTTGGCCCCGACAACGCCGCCTCTGCCATCTCGAATTCGTCTTCACCCGTCATGGGGTTGAGGTGATGTGCCATCATTTCAGGCAGTGGTTCGTGTGCCTCGTTCGGCAACGGCTCGTCCGCGTTGAAGGTCAGCCCCATGAGCTGCCCTGTCACGGCCTCGCGCAACTCCGACAACATCGACTCGAAGAGCTGGAACGCTTCCGACTTGTACTCGTTGAGCGGATCGCGCTGCGCATAGCCCCTGAGATGGATGACCTGTCGCAGATGCTCGAGCGTCACCAGATGTTCGCGCCACAAGTGGTCCAGCGTCTGCAGCAGCACCGATTTCTCGATGTCCTTCAGGCGCAGCTTGCCAACCTCGACCGGATCCTGGCTCGGTGCGCTATCGAGCGCGTGAACCAGCGCGCGCGCATCGAAATACTGCCTCAGGAACGAGTAGCCGATACCATCCGCTTGCGCATAGGCATCTTCGCGGCTGCCCGCATTGATGGTGATCTCGTTCCGGTTGGCATCCAGCAGCGTCCGGCCAAGCGCGGTCAGACCTTCCTGGGTCGGCTCCTTCTCGAGCTGCGCCTTAATCTGCGGCTCGCCATCAACAAACGCCAGCATGGCCTTGGCGCCTTCGTAGTTCCGGAGAATTTCCTCTCCCAGCTCGGCGGCCTTGGCGTCGGCCGTCTCCGTTACCGCCTTCTCCAGGCGCTCGCGGATTTCATCGTCCGCAATGCCTTCCTCGTCCGCCCATTTTTCGATCGGCAGGTCCAGGCCGAACACGCGCTGCACATCGGACTTGAGCCCCTCGATGTCCCACTGCTCGGCGTAGGCATTCTCGGGAATGTGCGTGCTGACCAGTTCGTGCACGAGCTGGTTGCGCATATCGACAATGGTCTCGGACACATCCTCGGTGGCCATGATGTCAACGCGCTGCTCGAAGATGACCTTGCGCTGGTCATTCATCACGTCATCGTATTTCAGCACGTACTTGCGGCTATCAAAGTTCCGCGCCTCGACCTTCTTCTGCGCATTCTCGAGGGCCTTGTTGATCCACGGATGGATAATCGCCTCGCCTTCCTGCAGACCGAGCTTCTGCAACATGCCGTCGATCCGGTCAGCGGCAAAAATCCGCATCAGGTCGTCTTCCAGCGACAGATAGAACCGCGTGCGGCCCGGGTCGCCCTGACGGCCGGACCGGCCACGCAACTGGTTGTCGATCCGCCGACTTTCGTGGCGCTCCGTCCCGATCACATAGAGGCCGCCCGGCAGGGTCGCCATCTTCGCGGCCTTCGAGCCTTTCGCCGGTGCCAGCTCGACCGTTTCCTCGGCCGACATGACCGTTGCCTTGTCACGATCGATCTCGGACTTGATCTCCTCGCGCCGCTTGTCAATCTCGGCATCCGATGGCGGGTTCCCCGCCTTTTCGCAAACCTGCTTCCATTCGTTCAAGCTGAAGTCGACGTTCCCGCCAAGCTGGATGTCCGTGCCGCGGCCTGCCATGTTGGTCGCGATCGTCACCGCTCCCGGCACACCCGCCTGCGCGATGATCTGCGCCTCCTGCTCGTGGAAACGGGCATTGAGCACCTGATGCTTGATGCCCTTCTGCTTGAGAAGCTCGGACAGCGTTTCACTTTTTTCGATCGAGACCGTGCCCACCAGCACCGGCTGCTTGCGCTCCTGTGCGGCAACGATGTCGCGAATGATGGCATCCCACTTCTCGCGCGCCGTCCGGTAGACCTCGTCGTCCAGGTCGGCACGCGCCACCGGCACGTTGGTCGGAATCTCGATGACCTCGAGACCGTAGATATCCATGAACTCGTTGGCTTCCGTCGCCGCCGTTCCGGTCATGCCGGAAAGCTTCTCGTAGAGCCTGAAGAAATTCTGGAACGTGATCGAGGCGAGTGTCTGGTTCTCCGGCTGGATGGTCACGCCTTCCTTGGCTTCCAGCGCCTGGTGCAGACCTTCCGAATAGCGCCGGCCCTGCATCATGCGCCCGGTGAACTCGTCGATGATGACGACCTCGTCGTCCTTGACGATGTAGTCCTTGTCCCTGAGGAACATCTTGTGGGCTTTGACCGCCTGATTGACGTGATGGACCAGCGAGACGTTCTCGACGTCGTAGAGCGAGTGCTCGCCCAGCATGTCGGCCTCGCGCAGAACCTCCTCGATGCGGATACTGCCGGCCTCGGTCAGCGCCACCTGGCGCTGCTTCTCGTCAAGGTCGATATAGCCTTCCGTCTTCAGCGCTTCGAGCAGCTCTTCGCGACTCATGGTCTTCGCCAGATCCGCCTCGATCCGGTTGTGCTCCTTGACCAGCTCCTTCACGTAGCCGTCGATGGCGACATAGAGATCCGTCTTGTCCTCGACCGGACCGGAAATGATCAGCGGCGTGCGAGCCTCATCGATCAGGATCGAATCCACCTCGTCCACGATCGTGAAGTAGTGGCCGGCCTTTTCCGGCGGCCGCCCGCCGAACTGCACCATCTCGTTCGCGGCCATCTTCATGTTGTCGCGCAGATAGTCGAAGCCGAACTCGTTGTTGGTTCCGTAGGTGATGTCGGCCGCGTACTGCTCGCGCCGCTGGTCGTCATCGAGGTCGTGGATGATGCAGCCGACCGACAACCCCAGGAACCGGAACACGGTTCCCATCCATTCCGAGTCGCGCCGCGCCAGGTAATCGTTGACGGTCACGATGTGGACGCCACGCCCCGTAAGCGCGTTCAGGTAGGCGGGCAGCGTCGCAACCAGCGTCTTGCCTTCGCCGGTCTTCATTTCCGCGATCTTGCCTTCGTGCAACACCATGCCGCCAATCAACTGCACGTCGAAATGGCGCATCCCCATGGACCTGCGGGCCCCTTCGCGCACGGTCGCGAAAGCCGGGATGAGCAGATCGTCCAGTTCGACACCCTGGGCAAGCTGCTCCTTGAACTGGGCGGTCCTGGCCCTCAGGTCATCGTCGCTGAGAGCCTTCACCTCTTCTTCCAGCGCATTGATGGCTTCAACCCGG
>JBKDZY010000500.1:0-3951 GCA_047971765.1 Hyphomicrobiaceae bacterium
ATGAGGGCGCGCTCGCCGTGCTGAAGGGCAACCTGGCGCCCGACGGCTGCGTGATCAAGCCCTCGGCCTGCGCACCGAAGTTCCTGAAGCACACCGGCCGCGCGCTGGTATTCGACGACTATCCGGCCCTGAAGAAGGCCTCCGACGATCCCAACCTCGATGTGACCGAGGACGACATCCTCGTCCTGCGCAATGCCGGCCCCCAGGGGGGCCCCGGTATGCCCGAGTGGGGCATGTTGCCGATCCCGACCAAACTGGTGAAAAAAGGCGTGCGGGACATGATCCGCATTTCCGATGCGCGCATGTCCGGCACCAGCTACGGCGCCTGCATCCTGCACGTTTCCCCGGAAAGCTATGTCGGCGGTCCCCTGGCGCTGGTGAGGACTGGAGACAGGATCACCCTGGACGTAGCCGCGCGCTCCATTCATCTCGAGGTATCGGACGAGGAGCTGGCCAGGCGCCGCGCCGCCCTGCCACCACCCAAACCACGCTACGAACGGGGCTACGGGTGGATGTTCTCCCGCCACATCAAGCAGGCCAACGAAGGCTGCGATTTCGATTTCCTGGAAACCGATTTCGGCGCACCGGTCGACGAGCCGGTGATCTTCTGACAGGGCGGTTGCATCATGAAAACCAGCAGGCCGGCCCCGGCAATCAGGACATCAAAGGCCGGCCTCAGTCCTTCCCCGGAACGACATCAGCCAGAAAGCCGGCCAGGTTTTCCGTCATGTGATGAACGTGCTCGGGCGGCACTTTCCACTCGCGGATCTTGAGTTGTATCGGATGGTCGATATAGCTCGAGTGCACAAGGCAGGTGGTCATGCCCAGCGCATGTGCCGGCGCCAGATTGTGCGGCATATCCTCGAACATCGCGGCCGCCTCCGGCTTCACGTCATGTGAGGCCAGCAGCCGGTCGTAGGCCGCCGCCTGCTCCTTCGGGATATAGGCGCTGTCGACGATGTCGATGATGTCCTCGAACAGATCCAGGACCCCGAGCTTGGTCGCCACCCGCTCCGCATGACGGTGCGATCCAGCCGTGAAGATCAGCTTTCGTCCCGGCAGCCGCGAGATCGCCTCCCGCAACTCCGGATGCTCCGGAACGCCCGACAGGTCGATATCGTGCACATAGTCGAGGAAGGCATGGGGATCCATGTTGTGGACCTGCATCATGCCCGCAAGCGTTGTGCCGAACTGGCGATAGTAGCTCTTCTGCAGATGCCTGGCATAGTCGAACGGAACACCCAGGTAGCGCTGGATGAAGGCCGCCATGCGCTGGTCCACTTGTGCAAACAGGTTGCACTCTGCCGGGTAGAGCGTGTTATCCAGATCGAAAATCCAGATCCGCGTCGCATCGAACCCTCGTTTCCCCGGCTCCTGCGGCGTCTCTTTGCCACCCGTCATCCGCTAACCTCATAATTCCGTGGGACCAGCCACCGCAATACTGCAGGACATCGCTTCGGGGCGATAGGGCCGGGAACGCGATTTTCCGGGAAGCCCCCATCAAGGCCACTGGCCAGAACTGCCGCGTGGGGCTATGAGAGCCCGCCAGTACATCGGATAGATACCCAATGCAACCACTCCTCGAAGGCCTCCGCATCGTTGATATCACAACGATTATCCTCGGCCCCCTTGCCACCCAGATACTGGGCGACATGGGCGCCGAAGTGATCAAGGTCGAGGCCCCGGATGGCGATGTCAACCGCTTCAATCCCCCTCTCGGACAGGCCGATGTCGGGGCGGGTTTCGCCAACAACAACCGCAACAAGCGCTCGATCGCCATCGACCTGAAGAGCGAGGATGGCAAGGCCGTACTGCGCCGCCTGGTTTCATCGGCGGATGCCCTGGTTCACAACATGCGCCAGGATGCGCTGGATCGCCTTGGTTTCAGTTGGGAGGCATGTCGGGCACTCAATCCGAAACTGATCTACTGCGCGGCCCTGGGATATGGAAGTGACGGTCCCTATTCCGGCAAACCAGCCTATGACGACATCATCCAGGCGGCAGGCGGCATCGCGGCCCTGACCTGGCAGCGCGATGGCAAGCCCGCCTACCATCCGACCGTGACCGCCGACAAGGTCGCCGCCCTGCACGTCGTCTATGCGGTCCTCGCAGCCCTGCTGCACCGCGAGCGCACCAACGGCCAGGGCCAGCTCGTTGAAATGCCCATGTTCGAGGCCATCTCGGCCTTCTGCATCAACGAGAACCTCATGCACTCCACCTACGAGCCCAGGGGCGCGCTCGGCTACCACCGCACCATGTCGCCGAACCGCAAACCCTATCCGACAAGCGACGGCTATATCGCGCTCCTGCCCTATACGACGGCGCAATGGCGCCGCGTCCTGGATGCGCTCGGCCGCGACGACATCACATCGGCCGACTGGTTCCAGAGCCACACCACACGCTCCGCGCGCTCCGATGAGCTCTACCAGATCCTGTCCACCTCGCTCGGTGGGCGCACCAGTGCCGAATGGCTCGACTTGTTCGAGAGCCTCGATGTGCCGTGCGGGCCGGTGCACTCGCTTGAAAGCCTTCTCGACGATCCCCATCTGGCCGCCGTGGACTTCTTCGAACCGAACTTCTCGACCGAGACCCCGCAGGTGCGCAGCCTGAGACAACCCGTGCTTTGGCGCGGCCTGGAGCAGAAGGCGGATATCGTGGCGCCGCATCTGGGTGGCGACTCCCGCTCGGTGCTCGCCGGCCTGGGATACTCGGAACAGGAAATACAGAAACTTGTCGAAACTGGCGCGGTGGTGGCGGCAGGATCCAAAACATAGCAGAATTCATCATTTGGTCACAGTAAGCTGGACGTTTTCCCAAACCTCAGCCAACCAGCCTGGTGTTACCGCCGATGTCTCTCTCTCGCCCAACTAGGCGCTTTGTCATCAGCGGCTCAATGGCAGCCGGTGGCGGGCTGTTGATTGGATTTGCACTTGGCCCCGCACGAGGCCAGCGTCACGCCGGGCGCAAGACAAGGCCACGCCACCGGCAACGGCAGGCGCAAGAGCACGCCATCAACGCCTGGATTGGCGTCCGCACGGACGACAGCATCATCGTTCGAATCGCCAAGTCCGAGATCGGCCAGGGCACGTTGACCGGCTTGGCGCAGCTCGCAGCCGAGGAACTCGAGTGCGACTGGAACGATGTCACCACCGAATTAATCGAACCGAGCAGAAGCCTGGAGCAGATCCGAACCTGGGGAGAATTCGCAACCGGCGCCAGCCGCGGCATTCGCGGCACCGAGACGGTCATCCGCCAGGGTGCTCGTTTGGCGCGCCTGATGCTGATGAAGGCGGCAGCGGAGCGCTGGAAGGTCCCGCTCGCCGAGTTGTCGACCAGCAACGGACGCATCGAACATCGCACATCGAACCGGCACACCACCTACGGAAGCTGCGCCGAAGCGGCAGCGGCCCTGCCCCCGCCTGGCGAGCAGGAGCCGATTGCGTTGCGCCCCCGTGCACAGTGGCGCATTGCCGGCAAGCCCCTGCCGAGCCTTGACCAACTGGACAAGGTCACCGGCAAGGGCATCTTTGGGATCGACGTCAACCGACCAGGCATGTTGAGCGCCGCCATCCGGGCGGCCCCGGTGCAGGGCGGCACTGTCGCCTCTTTTGATGCAGCCGTAGCCAAGGTCATGCCCGGCGTCCGCCATGTCGTCACCGTGGGCAGCGATGCGATTGCTGTTGTTGCCGAGAGCTGGTGGCAGGCCAACAAGGCCCTCGCCTCCATCACCATCGACTGGACGCAACCACCTGAGGCGAAGATCGACAGCGCCGGCATCGACGCGTTCCTGAAGACCGGGCTTGATACCGAGGAGGCCTTTGTCGGCCGCACGCACGGCGATTCCCTGGCCGCACTGCGCACATCCACCACCACGCTCGACGCCCACTACGAAGTCCCGTTCTTGGCCCATGCCGCGCTCGAACCGATGAACGCAACGGCCCTGTGGTCCGG
>JBKDZY010000501.1:0-3258 GCA_047971765.1 Hyphomicrobiaceae bacterium
CAGCGAATACGCGGATCCGCATAGCACCGACGCATGGCCTCGCATCGATGCGAGCCCGAGAAATGCATGCTGTCGCCCTTGGCAGGACGGATGAAATTACAGATTTGATCGAGCCCCGCCTCTTTCAGCCAGCCTTGCCGGCGCCCCCGCTGAACAGCGAAACAGTCCGCCGTCTCCTCGTCGGGTCCCCGGAACTGGTGGCCGCATTCGTGGGAATAGATCCACATCTTCACGACCGTCGGCACCTTGGCCATCAACTTGGGATTCAGAATGAGAAACCCCGGATAGGCCGCGCCATAGTCGTCGAGCTGGCTGTCGAGAACCGTCGGCCGCTTGCCGCACATCCTGCGGTTGTGGTCGAGCATCAATTTCCCGACCCCGACGATGCGCGCATCGCCCCCGACATGACCGACATATTCCTCAGGCGTTGGCCCTGCCCAGCTCGTCCCGTTGCTTGCAAAAACAACCGCCATCGCCACGATTGCCCCCGCCACCAGGCGGCAGGCCACGCTGGAAGCGAACCTTCCGATGAGCCCCATGATCCCTCTCACACACTAGTTGGCAAGACGCAGCGCCTTAATTCATCACGATGCGCATATATTCATACCGCACGCACCGCTTGTCCTGCCAATTCCCACCCCACCACGTCGCTTCTCCAAACGCCGCGGCCAATTTATCACACCTCACGATAGGCCCGAGTTAACTGCCCAGAGTGTCGTCCTCGATCTGCTCCATATCCTCATCGGATAAGCCGAAATGATGGCCTATCTCGTGTATCAGCACATGGGCGACAAGATGGCCGAGCGCCTCATCGCTGTCCGCCCAGTAGTCCAATATCGATCTGCGGTACAAGAACACCATGTCAGGTTCGATGGCCTGCGTGTCGGCCCCTTTCCTGTCCAGGCTGATCCCCTTGTAGAGCCCCATCAGCTCGAATGCATCCTCTATCCCGAGTTCCTCGAGCACATCGTCATCCGCGAAATCCTCGACCCGGACCACGACATCACGGCACAGGTTGCGGAACTCCGACGGTAATTTTTCCCATGCTTCCGCCGCCAGTCTTTCGAAATCCGCCAGACTAGGCGCTCGAACGGTCCGCCAATCCATGCCGCTGGGCATACACATGCTCTCCTGCCGAAAGGGGTCGGCAGGACGTACAGCGAAGCATTTGATTTGACCAGCAGGATTTGTCCATCCTGCCCCGGGCCACCTGCACCGGCAGCCGGGTGACACACCGCCACGAATGACGTTCAGTGAACCTGCTCGACCACTGCGATAAGTTGCTGGACCCCCAGGACACGGCGCAACGACAGCTCGACCAGTTCCGCCGTTCGCCGGTCAACCCCGGTCAGCCGCAGATCGACGGTCAATTGGGAACCATCACCGTGCTCCCGTGATGCATGCACCCGGGCCGGCACCGTTCCGAGCTTCGAGAACGGTTCGACAAGACGCGGCAACAGGCTCGGATCAGCTTCCCCGACAACCAGATAGCGTGCCGACACGGCACCTTCAGCCTGGGCGACACCCACGCTCCCGCCCTGGGCGGGCAGAACATTTTGTGCTTGAGACATGGAACCACTGCTCTTTCATGAAGATCATTTCGAATCGAAAACGCACAAAACACCCGGTGCCCTCAGGCAGCCGGGGCGTTAATTCGAATGATGATCTTCCACACGGTTCTCATGGCCGTCTTGATAACAGAGGACCGGTTAAGATTTCAACCCATCCCTGAGAGCAGCGCCCCGGATCGCATGGGCTGGCCATCGCCCCCGGCATCGTCAGGCATTCACCGAGACACGTCCATTCTGCCGCCCGCGGGTCGCCGCCGATCGCGCCGTCCTGTCCCGGCCGATCTCGAACGCCTCGTGCAGGGCATCAACGCCCGACTCCAGGCTGCACCATCTGACCGCCTCGTCGCGGCGGTGCATGAACGTGTCGTAACGCGCACGAGACGACAGCATATCCTCGATTGCCGTGCACCAGGCGTCCACTTCCAGCGGCCGCACCAGCCCGACACCGAACTTTTCGACATAGTAGGGTGACGACGTCGCGTACGGCGATCCAAGCACGGGCGTGCCACACAGCACGGCTTCATTCGCAACCAGCCCCCACGGATCCTCTCGCGAGGGGAAAGCGAAGAGCCGCGCAGAACTCATGATGGCCGGAATCTCGCCGGGCTGCACCGCTCCGTCGAAATGCACGGTAACCCCGGCCCCCTCGAGCCTGCCCTTCATGTCCTCCAGATCGGGCCCCGTTCCCGTGACCCGAACCTTGAAAGTGCGCCCCCTAGCTTTCAGCTTCGCCATCACATCCGCGAAAAACAACGCCCCCTTGTAGCGTTCATTGATGCCGCCGGCGAACAGGATGTCGAACGGCCGGGCATCATAGTCGGTGATGACAGCCGGCGCGTCCCAGGACGGGATCACTGGGACGGTCACACCCAGCCCTTCCTTCAGTCCCCAGTATTCCAGAAGCTCGACGCTTGCCGGACTCCCGCCCGCGCCGAAGCGGGCCCCCGGAACCATCAACCGTCGCATCAGGGCATGCGGTTTCGAGCTGAGGCCCGGATCCGTATTCAGCGTCCCGTCGGTGGCAATGCCATAGGGGACGCGCGCCATCCGGGCGTAGGCGACCGCCCCGAGCATCGTTGGCGAGAACGCGCCGATCATGATCATCTCGGGCTTGAGCCGCCGCAGCTCGCTGAGGATCGCAGGGTTCACATAGAGGTGGCTGGCATCGCTGCGGTGCCATCTCAGGCCCGGCAAGACCGAATAGGTCATGTGTTTCGGAGGCGGAATGCGCCACTGGCGATGCGGTTCGACAGCAGCACAGCCGTAGACATGGAGCGGCGTATCGTGGCGCTCGACATAGGCATCATAGACCCGGGACGTATAAGGAGCGAGGCTCCCCACAACAATTGCGATAGTCATGAATGAACTTATTGCCTTGCTACACGAAAACGGATGCCGCACCAGATTGCACAGAACGAGCCATGCGATCGCTACAGAAAACCCGGATACCACACGTCTGGTTGACCCGAGCGCAAACAAGCCAGTTTTTTATTCTATTACCAACGTTCAAACAACATTGCGAAATTTTAAACTGTTAAATCAAAGCCCATAGCCTATGCAATTGGCAAAGGGGCTGACATAGGTAGCGTGTCTGCCGTTACTTGAACCACCACTGTTGCAGAACCTTGGTGAGATTGGCAACGGGGCGGTGATTGAAGCGCCATTCACATTCCTTGATGAACAGGTG
>JBKDZY010000502.1:0-10164 GCA_047971765.1 Hyphomicrobiaceae bacterium
GGCGGACGTCGCAAGCGGGATGGCGCCCACTTCGAGACCACCGACAAGGTCGGGACTGGTATCGGAAATCGCCTCACCGATCAGGGCGCCGATGAGGTAGGCGCCTTCCGGGTCCAGCATGGTCGGTTTCAGATTGCAGTAGAAATCGGACTCACGGCCTGACGCCAGCTTGAAAACGCGGCCGGTCTCGACGGAGCGGGCGCGGATGATCTCGATCAGGCGCTGGCGGTCAGCGGGAGGGAGCGCATTCGATGTGGCCATGTGTCTGCTCCTGCCGCCGTGCCGGAAACCGTGTCGCGGCTTGGAATGATGGGGTTTCTCTGGTGGAAAGCGTTGTGCAGCCGATGGCGGGATTGTCAAGGTTCAGGCGCGGCTGCTTCACGGTTCACACGCAATTCGCGCTGTCGTGCGGCGCGCAGCAGCAGGTAGAGCGTAAGGGCGTTCAGGACATGCCAGAGGCTGTGGGTTCCCCTGGGAGTGCTGGAAAGCACGAGCGCGTGGCAGGCTGAGATGTCGATGGTCCGCATCACCAGGGACACGAAGAAGGTCACGGCTGCCGCAATCAGATATCCCGGATCCCTGCCGTTGGCGTAGGCCATCGTTCCAACCAGCAGCAGAACGATGAGGGCGGGGCCATAGCCCAGCGAACCGTTGAGGCAGTTCTCGCTCCCGGGAGCCATCCCTTGCGGCTGAATGGACGCCTGGGCCAGGAGACCATCACAGGGGATCATTCCGGCCAGTGCGCCTGCGGCAAGGAAGGTGATCACGATGGGCGCCAACCATTGATGAGCAACTCCCAGGAAGGCGGTCAGTGCGTAGGCGAGGTAGACCGCCATGAATATCGCGATAGGCAGGACATCGGCGAGCCTGGCCCAGCGGGTGGCGACGGTGTGGAAGATGAAACTGCCGATGCCGACCAGGGCGACAAGAGTGGCCATGCCGGTGAGCGTCCTGAAGCCTTTCGGGCTGAGCATGCCCGCAGTTCCCAGTTGGCGAGCTTGTCTCAGGACCAGGGCTGCGACAAGCAGAAATGCGATGTTTGAAACGGCGTTCAACGGTTCGGCGGCGAGTGATGGATCGTGCCCGCGCTCGCAATAGGCATAGACGTTCTCAAGCCAATTCATTCCTGGTCCGTTCCGGTTGGCCGAGGGGGGCTCATTCCGGCCTTAAAATGATGTGATACCTGACCGGTATGAGTATTCATGCTGATCCGCGTTGATTGCGGCCGTGCCCACGCGTGTTGATTTTCCCTGTATCCTAGTCGCGCCGAATCACTATTGATCGAGCCGCGGGCTGAATGCCAGCAGAGCATCTGTACACTGGCGGTGGAAACGTGTCGTCAACTCACTGTTCGAGTTGATGTTTTGTGTTCGGTAAAGCATGAAGTTGCATAACTTCTGCGGAGCCGCGCACGTAGACTAGAACACTTGCAGGCGGGCACGAGGCACCAGGTCCCCAGGATGTGCAGCCGTGAAGTTTTCAGGAGGTTAGGCGCACTCAAATGAGGCGACCGCTGAAAATGCTTGGCGTCATCGGCCTTTTCCTGGCCGGAGCGGTCGCGCTTGGTTTCCTTGCGTTCGCCAATTCCATTGCCGGACTGGTCCCGGACGCTGCGCCGACGGCCGATGGCATCGTGGTGTTGACGGGGGACGAAGACCGCATCACGACTGGCATGCATCTCATGGAAGCGGGCCGCGCCGGGCGGATGTTGATTTCCGGTGTGCATAGGGCGACGCGAATGCCCTCCGAGTTGAAGCGTTCGCTGACGGCCGCACGGGACCTGATCCGCTGTTGCGTTGACATCGGGCACGAGGCGCTCAATACGGGCGGTAATGCGGACGAGGCCCGGCGCTGGGCGCTGGCGCGCAACTACAAGAGTTTGATCGTGGTGACTTCCAGCTATCATCTCCCGAGAAGCCTGGTGGAATTCCAGAGGGCCATGCCTGGGTTTCGGCTGATCGGGTACCCTGCACCCCCCGGCAGGCATCTGCAGCTCAAGGATTGGTGGAAGCACCGGCAGGCGGCGAAATTGCTGGCCATCGAGTACGTGAAGTTTCTCGGGGCCGTCGCGCGGCTGGGTATCGAGCGGATCTCGGGGAATGATGACGGTGATGCCCATGGGGCGCCGTTGCCGCGCCGGCCGGACGAGGCCGGCCATACGATCGGAGCCGTAGAATGAGCCGGCCGGTGTCCAGGGTCAGATCGCTCGTCTTCAATGCCGCGTTCTATCTGGTGACGGGGCTGATGATGTTGCTCGGCATCTGGCTGCTTATCGGACCCCGGCGTTGGGCGATGGAAGGGCTGCGGCTGCATGCCCTGGCGGTGCTGTGGCTGCTGCGGGTGATCTGCGGCATCAAGATGGAGGTCAGGGGGCGGGAAAACCTGCCCGGAGGGGCGGCGCTGGTCGTGGCCAAGCACCAATCGGCCTGGGATACCTTCGCGCTGGTTCCGTTGTTCAAGGACCCGGCCATCGTGCTCAAGGCGGAGCTGACCCGCATTCCGCTCTATGGATGGTTCTGCATCAAGTTCGAGCACATCCTGGTCAAGCGGGATCGCGCGGCGGTGGCGTTGAAGGCCATGATCGCGGATGCCAAGCAGAAGGCGGCGCAGGGGCGGGAAATCCTGATCTTTGCCGAAGGTACGCGGCGGGAGCCCGGGGCGCCGCCGGACTACAAGCCGGGCTATGTGGCACTCTATGAAGCGCTGCAGTTGCCGACTGTGCCGTTGGCGCTCAATTCCGGTCTCTTCTGGCCACGCAACAGTACCTCCCTGCATCCCGGCACCATTGTCGTCGAGCTGCTGGTGCCTATTCCTCCGGGGTTGCCGCGCGGGCAGGCGCGCCGGCAGATCGAGACAGCCATCGAGGCGGCATCGCAGCGGCTGATCCAGGAAGCTGCCAGCGGCCCCAATCCGCCAGCGCGCGCGCGGGCCCTGGCCGAGAATGCCTGAGGTTGGCCAAGGTTGGCGTTGCTGACAAATGGTGTGCGAAGGCGAAGGAATTTTTAATGAACATTAGTAGAACATTCATTGACTTTCGGAGAGGATTGATTAGATTGTGACGGTGATTTCTTGTCGCGTATGTGCCTGGGGTTCGCATGAGCCAGTCCACTGACAGCCCGGTGTTGCCGTTGCCTCCCCGATCGCTGCAGATCTGGGACAGCAAATATCGCCTGAAGAAGCCGGACGGCGAGCCGGTCGATCGGACGCTGGAGGATACGTGGCGACGGGTTGCCCGGGCGGCGGCTTCGGTCGAGGCGCAGAGGCATGCCCAGCATTGGGAAGACGCCTTTTTCTCGGCGATGCGGGATTTCACGTTCCTGCCTGCCGGTCGCATCATTGCGGGAGCCGGCACCGGGCGTCATGTTACGCTTTTCAACTGTTTCGTCATGGGGCGCATCGACGACGATCTGACTTCGATTTTCGATAACGTCAAGGAAGCGGCGTTGACCATGCAGCGCGGGGGCGGCATCGGCCATGATTTTTCGACGCTGCGGCCCATGGGGATGCTGGTGCGCAGTGTCGGTGCGGGAGCGTCAGGTCCTGTCAGCTTCATGGATGTGTGGGATGAGATGTGCCGCACGATCATGTCGGCGGGGAACCGGCGTGGTGCGATGATGGGGACGCTGCGGTGCGACCATCCGGATATCCTGACCTTCATCGAGGCGAAACGCGATCCGCAGCGCCTCAGGAACTTCAATCTGTCGATCCTGGTGACCGACGCCTTCATGGCGGCCGTGCGGGACGGGCGGGCCTGGGATCTTCAATTCGAGGGTGTCGTTTTCGGCAGCGTGGATGCGCGCGAGCTATGGGAACGCATCATGCGGGCCACGTATGATTATGCCGAACCGGGCGTGATCTTCATTGACCGCATCAACGCCATGAACAATGTCGCCTACTGCGAGACCATCAGCGCGACCAATCCATGTGGCGAGCAGCCGTTGCCGCCCTATGGCGCGTGCCTATTGGGTTCCATCAATCTCGCGCGGCTGGTCAAGCGGCCGTTTTCCGAGGAGGCCGAGTTGGACGAGGCGCGGCTCGCCGAACTCGTGCCGCTGGCCGTGCGTTTTCTCGATAACATCATTGATGTTTCGGCCTATCCGCTTGAAGCGCAGCGGCGGGAAGCGCATTCGAAACGACGCATCGGCCTTGGATTGACCGGGCTCGGTGACGCTCTTGCAATGGTTGGTGCGCGGTATGGCAGCGAGGAAGCCCAATGTCTGGCGGAGCGGTGGATGGCGACCATCGAGTGTCACGCCTATCTGGCGAGTGTCGATCTTGCTGCAGAAAAAGGTGCGTGTCCCTGTTTCGAGCGGGAGCCGTTTCTTGCTGCACCCAATGTGCAGCGCCTTGATGGTGATGTGCGCGCGGCCATCGGCCGGCATGGGATCCGCAACAGTTGCCTCACATCCATCGCGCCGACGGGCACGATTTCGCTGCTGGCGGGGAACGTGTCGAGCGGCATCGAACCGATCTTCGATCTATCCTTCGAGCGCCGGGTCATGGGGGGCAATGGCGTCAAGACCACGGAACTGGTGAAGGATCATGCCTATCGGTTGTTCCGCTACTTGAAGGGCAATGATGCGAGACCGCCGGAGCATATGGTGACGGTAAGGGATCTTGATCTCGATGCGCACCTGGCCATGCAGGCGGCGGTTCAGCGACACGTCGACAGCTCCATCTCCAAGACCATCAATTGTGCTGAAGATATTTCGTTCGATGCATTCCGTGACGTTTACGCCAAGGCCTTCGCGCTGGGGCTCAAGGGCTGCACGACCTATCGTCCCAATCCGATCACGGGGTCCGTTCTGTCATCCGCCCCGGTGACCGGGGAGAAGGACGCCAAGGCCGGGGCGGTTCCTGCAGAGCGCGCGTTGCCATTGTTGGCCGATCGTGACGAGAGTGAGAAAGACGGTTCGTGTGGGCCAGTTGCTTCCGGTGACGATGGTGCGCCGGGCCATGTCGGCGGGCATGGGGCTGGGCGGACGATCGGCGCCGATCAAGAAGGCCGTGCGATGGGTGTGCCTCCGGCTGATGGTGTTGCGGTGTCTGCGCCGGGTGCAAAGGGACCTGCGGTGTCCGCCGCGGGCGTGGTCTACATGGCCAGGCCGCTCGAGAGAGAGCCGGTGCTTGGCGGGTTCACCTACAAACTGAAGTGGGGCGCCAGCGATCACGCCATCTATGTCACCATCAACGATATCGAGCGGGATGGCCGGCGTCGGCCGTTCGAGATTTTCATCAATACGAAGAATCTCGAACACTATGCCTGGACAGTCGCCCTGACACGGATGATCAGCGCGGTCTTCCGCCGGGGCGGGGACGTCTCGTTTGTGGTCGAGGAACTCAAGGCCATCTTCGATCCGCAAGGCGGGCAATGGGTCAATGGGCGTTATGTTCCCAGTCTGCTTGCGGCGATCGGAAACGTGATCGAAGAGCATCTGCTGGCGATCGGATTTCTTCAATCACCCCTCGACGATGATGGTAATGCGCATGAGGCGCCGGCCGGCGTGGACGTGGCGGCATCTGCCGGGCGGTCTGCTGTCGGGATGTATGAAGGTCGCCGCTGTCCGAAGTGTGGTGTCGGAAACCTGGTCTTCGACGCTGGCTGTTTCGTATGCCGGGACTGCGGCTATTCGCGCTGCGGGTAATGTGTTGCCCGCTCAAATTGCGGGCTGTCCTGTCGGCCGGGGCGTCAGGAGATCCGATTGCGGACTGCAATTGGTGCGCTGCCATGCGGGTTTCGTACAGCAGCAGCTCGCACACTACGTGATTGCGGCGCGAGCTTTTCTGGCCCGCGCCGCGTGACTGATGGGTATTGCTGCCGGGGGATCAGCTGGCGATATATTGTCCGCCGTTGGCGTCGAGGCAGGCACCGGTGATGAAGCCTGCGTCGTCGGCCACGAGGAAGGCCACGCATCGGGCTATTTCTTCGGCGTTACCCAGGCGACCGACAGGGATGAACGGGAGGATCTTGCTCTCCAGCACGTCCTTGGGAACGGCGGCCACCATTTCGGTGTTGATATAGCCCGGCGCGATGACGTTGCAGGTGATGTTCTTGGCTGCGCCTTCGAGTGCCACGGATTTCGTCAGTCCGAGAAGGCCAGCCTTGGCGGCCGCATAGTTGGCCTGACCAAACTGTCCCTTACGGCCATTGATGGACGAAATATTGACGATGCGTCCGAAGCCGCGTGCGCGCATGCTCTCGATCACCAGCCGTGTCATGTTGAAGGCGCTGTCGAGATTGGTGCGAATGACATCGCTCCATTGATGGCGCGCCATGCGGTGCAACGGCGCATCGCGGGTGATGCCGGCGTTGTTGACCAGGATGTCAATCGGGCCCAACTCATGCGAAATCGCGGCGACACTTTTCTCGCACGCTTCGTAGTCGCCGACATCGAACTTGAAGACGGGGATGCCGTGCTCGGCCTGGAACCGGTGGGCGGCTTCATCGTTTCCGGCATAGGTGGCCGCGACGCGATACCCCTTGCGCAGCAACCCGATAGAAATCGCTTCACCAATGCCTCGAGTGCCACCTGTAACAACTGCAACGCGGGCCATCATGCTCCTCCCAGGGGGTCATGTTATTCTTGATACACACGGGACGTACTATCGCCGTTGACAGGCGGTTTGTCACGCTTGAGTTGTCAATGAAGTCAGTCGCTTTCGCGGTGTGAGTTCATACGCGGGTACGGACACAGGTGCGGGGCGGCCCGATGCCCACGCAACTCCGGCGAGATGGGTAAGGCCGGTCAAGACAAGAGCCGCCCCGGCCATCAGAGCGGCTCGGAATCAGGTGCTGGACCAGTTCCGGCAAAGCCTCACTCGGTCCAGATTGTTTTCACTCACGGACCGCATCGGCCTTGCCCTGATCCGGTGTGGACGCGGCCACGTTAACCGCGTCCGTAAACCGCAATCGGTCAGTCGCGTTCCAGGCACATGGCGATGCCCATGCCGCCGCCGATGCACAGGGTCGCGAGGCCCTTCTTGGAGCCGCGGCGCTGCATCTCGTACAGCAGCGTCGTCAGCACGCGGGCACCGGATGCTCCGATCGGATGGCCGATGGCAATCGCTCCGCCGTTCACGTTGACCTTGCTGGTATCCCATCCGAGGGCCTTGTTGACGGCGCATGCCTGGGCGGCGAACGCCTCGTTGGCTTCGATCAGATCGAGATCGTCGGTGGTCCAGCCCGCCTTCTCAAGCGCCATCTTGGTCGCTGGGATGGGACCCGTTCCCATGATCGAGGGATCAACGCCCGCATTGGCCCAGGACACGATCCTGGCGAGTGGCTTGATGCCGCGGCGTTGGGCTTCGGCGGCGGTCATCAGCACCACCGCTGCCGCGCCGTCGTTGATGCCGGAGGCGTTGGCGGCTGTCACCGAGCCTGCCTTGGGATCGAAGGCTGGCCTGAGCTTCGAAATGCCTTCGACGGTCACGCCTTCCTTGATGTACTCGTCCTCGGAAACGACCGTTTCGCCACGGCGCGACTTGATGGTGACCGGGGCGATTTCATCCTTGAACTTGCCGGCCTTCTTCGCGGCCTCGGCCTTGTTCTGGGACGCTACCGCGAACGTGTCCTGCTCTTCGCGGGTGATCTGCCATTGACGGGCGACGTTCTCGGCGGTCGTGCCCATGTGATAGCCGTTGAAAGCATCCCACAAGCCGTCCTTGATCATGGTGTCGATCATGTGCGCGTCACCCATCTTCGTCGCGTCGCGAAGATGCATGCAATGCGGTGCCTGGCTCATGCTTTCCTGACCGCCAGCGACGACGATGCCGGCGCCATCGAGGACCTGTTGCGCTCCCAGTGCGATAGCCCTCAGGCCTGAACCGCATAGCTGGTTCATGCCCCAGGCCGGTGCGTCAACGGGGATGCCGGCTGCAATCGAGGCCTGGCGTGCCGGGTTCTGCCCCATGCCCGCGGTCAAGATCTGTCCCATGATGACTTCCTTGACGTCGCCAGTCTCGACCTTGGCGCGGTCGAGGGCTGCCTGGATCGCGACCTTGCCGAGTTCATGAGCTGGCAATGAAGCGAGGGAGCCATTGAAAGAGCCGACTGGGGTACGTGCCGCACTTGCAATCACGATGGTCTTTTCGGGGGTCATAGTCCGCGTCTCCTGAGGAAGGGGCCGGCCGCTGAGGAAGGTGCCGGATGGGCCCCAGCAATGAACTGCAACAGGTCACGATAAGTCTGAACTATCGCTTGCCAGGTTGGCATGCCGCGGCATGCCGCACCCAGATCATTTCAATGCTGTTTCCGCCTGGAACCTTGGCCTGTCGCCAAGTCCTCCGCCGGTCACTCCGGCGGTCGGTATTGGCGTTCTCCGCGGTGCAGGCAAGTGGCGTTCAGCACTTGAAGCGCATAACCGACTTGCCCAACGAATAGTGCGTTTTCGCTGTTGCTGCAACTGCGAGATGGCGCACTGATAATCATTCGTAATTTATATTCCGGGCAGCATTTGTTTTGTAATTGGTCACTCTGTGTTATCATTTCGCGATTGCGATAAGGATGGCGGTCGACCAGATGCTCAAAAAAGCTGAAACTACCGCGGCAAAAATGGAACCAGTTGTCGTAAAGAAGTATGCCAATCGTAGGTTGTACAACACCGACACCAGCACCTACGTCACACTTGATGATTTGGCTGCGATGGTTCGAGCCGAGAGAGATTTCGTGGTGTTCGATGCGAAGTCCGGCGAAGACCTGACGCATTCGGTGTTAACGCAGATCATTGTCGAGCAGGAGAGCCGGGCAGGCGGGCAGACCCTGTTGCCCGTTCCGTTCCTCCGTCAGTTGATCAGGTTCTACGGCGATACAATGGAGCGTATGGTTCCAAGCTATCTGCAAGTCAGCCTGGAAGCCCTGACCAAGGAACAGGAACGGTTCCGCAAGCAATTCACGACTGCCTTTACGCCACAAGGCGCATTCGATGCGTACCAGGATCAGGCGCGCAAGAATTTGGCCATGTTTGAAAAAGCCATGTCGATGTTCACTCCGTTTTCGCAGCCGACAAAAGGTCCGGCGGGTGCCGGGGCAGCCGAACCGATGGCTGATCAACAGGCTGCCAAATCTGCGAGCAAAGGCACGGCGGGCGAGCCCACAGCTGGAAGTGGTGGTACGGCTAGTGGTGCGGCTGCGGCAGGCAGTGGCGAGTTGGACGAACTCAAGACCCAGTTGGCTGCCATGCAGGTCAAGCTGGAGAAGCTGGCCAAGGAACCGGGCAAGTCCTGAGACCGAGAAGAATTGTGGCTTGTCGGGCTGATTGCGCGCATGCCAGTGTTTTCATCGCGCAGGATTTCACCGCTGATGAGCCCGCGATGGCGGGGCACAATTCGAGGCGTCCTCTGATTTTTCGCGGTGCGCGGACGGGAAGCGCGTCGATGCGCGCATGGCCTGGGCGGCTATCGGTTCATAAAAGTTCCGCGAACGGCTGCGGAGCGGTTATCCTGGATTGCATAATGCTTGATGCGGCCACAATTTCAGGGCACGCACGCCGAGCAAAAGTGATTGGAAGCAACCAGTTTTAACTTGAGTGAGCGGTACGCCGATGGATGCGTTGCACGTGATTGTTCTCTGGGGCGTGGTGGCAGTTGCGGCTGCCGTTACGTCTGGTGTCGTTGCGGCGGCAAAGAACCGTGATCATTCCTGGTGGGCTGCGTGGAGCTTCTTCTTTCCGCCAATGGTCATCATCATCCTGCTGATGAAGCGGAATACAGGGCCGCGGCCGCGCCGCCTTTCGATGGACGAGGAAGAGCGGCAAGAGGCCAGCAGGGAGTGGTCGTGATCCCTTGACGATTGTGGCGGGTGTTCTTGGTCGGCGCTGATTGCATGCCGTGTGAGGCGTTCTTTCCGGGCATCGCCTCGATCATTTGACCGGCTGGCGATCGTGCTGGTTTTCCTGCCCCGCGGTGCGTGCTGCCTTGCGCTTCTTGTTGCCCGCGTTGGCGCCGGTCCGTGCCGCTGTCGGTTGCAGTCCCCACAGTTCGCCAAGTTTCGAGAACAGTTGCGCTTCGCGCTCGCGCACCTCGTGTGGGGTCCAGGCGCTGCTCTCCAGGATGCTGCGGGTGATCAGCGGAAGATGATCGGTTTCCAGCATCAACTGCTTTTTCTGGTCGAAGTCAAAGTTGCGCACGCGTTCGTTGAGATTGCGGGGACCGAGTACGAGATTGCCG
>JBKDZY010000503.1:0-3246 GCA_047971765.1 Hyphomicrobiaceae bacterium
AGGGCCTGCACCACCATCGGGCCGCGCCAGATGACGGGTGTGGCTTCGTCGACCATGAAGCCCATCGACATGGCCTTCAGTCCGAAGCCTTGTGGCGGGATGAGCTTGTTGCCGGGGCCGACATCAGGCCGGCTGGTCAGGCCGAGAAGGCGTGGCTGGGAGGGGCCGTAGACGTCCGCGTCGAGGATGCCGGCGGAATGTCCATTGGCCTGCAGCGCAAGCGCGAGATTGACGGCAGTTGTCGATTTGCCGACGCCGCCTTTGCCGGAGGCAACCGCGATCATGTATTTGATGCCGGCCACCGCTTCGCCCCGACGTGCTTCCCTGGCGGAAGGCTGGGCTGCCGGGGCATGGCTGCGGGCCGCGGCCGGAGTGCCGGCGCGCGCGCGGGCTTCCTGGACGCGGCGGCTCTCGCCTGCCGGTGCCTGGCTTGGTGCGGCCTTGGACGGCGACTGGGCCGGGCCGTCCGCGGTCAGTACTGCCGTTGCACCCTCGATGCCGGGAATTTCGCGAACGACCTTTTCGGCGGCCTGGCGCAAAGGTTCCAGTTCCTCGGCACGGTGCGCGGGAACCGTGATGGAGAAGTAGGCCTTGCCGTTCCGCAGAAGAATTGGCGACACGAGCCCAAGGTCGATGATATTGCCTTCGAGGTCGGGACCCTTGATCCGGCGAAGTTGGTCCAGAACCTGGCTCTCGGAAACCGACATGGTGGAGCTCTTTCAGCGTTTGGCGCGCTGGTCTAACTTAAACAAGACTAGCCAGCTCAGGAATGGTGCTCGGCCGGCTTTATGACAGATGCATCGTGCCCTGTCATCCCGGGAGCCGATTGCGGGCGAGCTGTGGTAACCGGCCCGGAGTGCCCGGGGTGGGTGGGCATACAAGATTAGCGGAGCGTGAGGCCATGGCGGCTGGGCAGGAATTGGAGATTGGTCCGGATCTCGAGAATGACCGGCTGTTTTCGACGGTCGAGGGCCTTGATCATGAAGGGAACGCCATCCAGGCGGCAGTTGTGGCGGAACGCCCGCTGACCTTGTTCCTGAATTCGCGGGAAATCGTCACGCTGATGACAATCGGCGATTATCCGGACCTGCTGGCCGTCGGCTACCTTCTGAACCAGGGAATGCTGCGTGCCGACGACGAGATCACGGGGCTCGACTACGACGAAGACATTGCAACGGTCGTGGTGAGGACGGTGCGCGAGACCGACTTCGAGGAAAAGCTGAAGAAGAAGATCCAGACCTCGGGCTGCGCGCAAGGCACGGTGTTTGGCGACCTCATGGACGAGATCGAGGGCCTGGTGCTTGCCGGGGATGCGAAGCTCAGGACCTCATGGCTTTATGCGTTGACGCATAAGATCAACACGGTGCCGTCGCTCTACCTGAAGGCTGGCGCCATCCATGGCTGTGTGCTGTGTCACGAGGATCGGCCGCTGGTCTACATGGAGGATGTCGGCCGGCACAACGCCGTCGACAAGATTGCGGGCTATATGCATCTCAATGCGATCCGTCCGGAAGACAAGATCTTCTATACGACGGGGCGGCTGACCTCCGAGATGGTGATCAAGACAGTGAAGATGGGTATTCCCATCCTGGTGTCGCGGTCGGGCTTCACCGCCTGGGGTGTCGATCTTGCGCGGCAGACCGGATTGACGCTGGTGGGGCGGGCGCGGGGAAGGCGCTTCGTTGCGTTGGCGGGTCCTGAGCGCATCGTGTTCGACGCCGATTTCTCGCGCGTTGCCGATGAAGACCGCAAGCACGCCCGGAAAGGGCGGGAGGACGACTGACACCGGGATGTGCCACTTGCCAACCGATCTCCACGTTGCGGCTTGCCAGTATCTGCATATGCAGATAACGTTCCGGACATGGCAGGGCGAAAGACATCGGGCGGAGCAGCAGCGGACCGTGCAGCGGTAACCGGATGCACGGCATTGCGGTTTCGAAAAGCTGCGCGGCGGGTATCCCAGATCTACGACCATCATCTGGTGCCCTATGGGTTGACCATTACGCAGTTCGGTCTGCTCGCCCACATCCGGCGCCTCGACAGGGTCACCATCGGTACGCTTGCGGCGGAGCTGGTCATGGACCCGACGACGTTGTCACGCAACCTGCGGCCGCTGGAGCAGCGGGGCCTGGTCCGGTCCGAGCCGAGTGCGAACGACCGGCGTCAACGTGAGCTGCGGGTGACGGACGATGGCTACAAGACCCTGAAGGCCGCGCGGGCCGGCTGGAAGAGTGCACAGGACCATCTGGCCGAAGTTCTGGACGACGACTACGGGCCGCTCAGCGGCGCCATCGACCGGATGTTGTTGCGGCTTGCCGACTGATTTCTGCTGCACAATATCTGTATATGCAGATATTGGTGCTCTATCTGAGAAGGAGTGCGTTGGTGACAGCGACGACTGCAAAAAAGGAGGCCGGGGCTCCTGCGGCGCCGCATCCACTCACGACAAGCCCGATCCTGCCGACGTTGGTGCGGCTCAGCATTCCGAATGTCTTTGCGATGCTGGCGACCGCGGTCGTCGCTAGTGCCGAGACGGTCTATGTGGGCTGTCTCGGGTTGGTCCCGCTGGCGGCGGTGGCGCTGGCATTTCCCGCTGTCCGGTTACAGCAGATGATGTCGGCGGGTGCCATGGGCGGCGGTGTGTCATCCGCGGTGAGCCGTGCGCTCGGTGCCGGCGATGTGGTGCGGGCGGAGGCCTTGGCGTGGCACGCGACCGTCATCGGCCTTCTGGCTGGCGTGGCGTTCATGATCATCTTCCTGTGCTTTGGTGGTGTGATCTATGGCCTGCTCGGTGGTACGGGACAGGCACTGAGCGAGGCGCTGCTCTATTCCGACGTGGTATTCGCGGGGTCCATCACGGTGTGGTTGATGAACACCTGGGCCTCGGTGATACGAGGCACTGGCAACATGCGCCTGCCGTCCGCGGTGTTGTTCTGGGTTGCGGTGTTGCAGGTTGTGATCGGCGGCGTGCTGGGGCTGGGTGTGGGCCCCATTCCACGGTTCGGCATGGCCGGGATCGGCATGGGACAGTTGATTGCCTTTTCGGCAGGTGCGGTTTTTCTGGGCTGGTATCTGGTGTTGGGCGACACGCGCGTGAGGTTGAGGGTCGGCGGTTCGCTCGAATGGGCGATGTTCCGCGACATCCTGAAGGTTGGTGCACTGGCGTGCGTCTCGCCGGTCCAGACTGTCCTTACCGTGCTGATCATGACGGCGCTGGTGGCCCATTTCGGGACCGAGGCGCTGGCG
>JBKDZY010000504.1:0-2930 GCA_047971765.1 Hyphomicrobiaceae bacterium
GGCAACGCCAGAGACAGATGAAGTCATGATCATGCGCAAGCGGAACCCGATGCCAGTTCGACATGGCCCGTCAAGCCCAGCGCCCCGCCCCGCAGAATTCGAGACGCACCTGCCCGAAGCCGAGCGGCTGGTCGGGTTGGGCTTTCGCTATTGGATGCTTGGTCGCGCACGTGGGGAGGTCGAATGCTGGGAACGCGCCTGGTGCCTCTACTCGGGGATGCTTGGCGTCGCCGGGGCACGCATGGCGGTCGATCAGTTGGCTAGCTGGGTGCGCGCCCTGGACAATGCGACACATCGCAAGATCGAACTCTGCGCGAAGGACTGCCGCGGGTTCTGCCGCGATGAATGTGTCGCCGTCTCCATGATCGCCGCTTGCCAGCATAACACCTGCCCTGCCATGCGGGCGTGCGCCTTTGCCTTGGCCGAGAGCGCCATGCTGGAGGATGTCGTGCAGGAGGCGCAGGCTTTTGCCGACACCATGATGAGCCTCGATCAGGTCCTGTCCCCCGGTTCGATCTTGCCCGCACTCGCCACCGTCACACCGGCGACATCATCGCTGCAGTAGGAAGTTTCCCGCGCGCCAGGGAACGCGGGCCGGCGGGACTGTTCAGAGGTTGCCTGATCAATGATCGTATGCTCCTGCAATACCATCTCCGATGCCGACATCGAACGCGTCCTGCTCGAGATCTTCAGCAAGCCGGACGCCCCCATTCCCACGCCCGGCCTGGTCTTCAAGGAACTCGCCAAGCGCATGAATTGCTGCGGTTGCGCACCGCTTGCAGTGTCGGTCATCCATCAGCGGCTCACATCGCTCGAACAGCGCGGGCTGATATGCCGCCACCGCAGCGCGGTCATCCGGGATCGGTTACGCTTGATCGTCAACAAATCCGCGAGCGCACCGACACTTCGGAAACGCCACCGCGAGCCGCGCCAGAAACTCACGGCAATGCGGTCATGAGTTTCATGGCAGACCGGCCCTGACCGCATTTTCGCATTCATCCCCACGTCGTCATCCAGGAGAAGGCAATGAAAGGCAAACCCGAGGTTGTCGAAATTCTCAACGAGGCCCTTCGCCATGAGCTGGCAGCCATCAACCAGTACTGGCTTCACTACCGCCTTCTGGATGACTGGGGCTTCACGCTTCTTGCCAAGAAGGAGCGCGAGGAGTCGATCGAGGAGATGGAACACGCCGACGAGCTTGTGACCCGCATCATCTTTCTCGAAGGGCTGCCCAACATGCAGACGTTGGCGCCCTTACGGATCGGCCAGAACCTGAAGGAGGTTCTCGAGTGCGATCTGGCCGCCGAATGCGACGCCCGCGATCTCTACACCCGGGCCCGTGACATCTGCCGGCGCAACGAGGATCTCGTGAGCATGGCGCTCTTCGAGAAGCTTCTGGCAGACGAGGAGGGCCATATCGATTTCCTCGAAACCCAGCTTGGTCTGCTCGACACCATCGGCATCCAGAACTATGGCCAGTTGCAGGCTGCACCTGCCAACGGTGGCGACGGCACGAAGGATTGATCGCCGGGGTTCGGGGAAGGTTCGGACGGAATGAGCCGCCGTTTGCCTAATCACGGGTGGATGCGCCAGACGCCAATATCGAAGGTCCAGGCCACACTGCTCGCCGCAACGCTGTTGACCGCGGCGGTTGGCCTGTCGGCACTGGCCAACCCGCCACGCTCGTCGAACGCCATATCGACGGTCGAGCAGCTCGGCGAGGCGCTCTTCTTCGATACGAACCTTTCTCGCAACCGCACCCAGGCCTGCGCGACCTGTCATGTACCCGATGCAGGCTTCGTCGATCCGCGCGAGCTTCCCGCAACCGGGCGGGCAGTCTCGCTCGGTGACGATGGACACTCGCTGGGTGACCGCAACGCGCCGACTGTCACCTACGCACACTTCAGCCCGAAACTGCACATCAACGCGAAAGGTCGCTGGGACGGCGGCCTCTTCCATGATGGACGCGCCGCCACGCTCGAAGAACAGGCGGCAGGGCCGCCACTCAATCCGGTCGAGATGGGAATGCCGGACAAGGCCGGCGTTGTCACACGGATCAAGGAAAACGAGCGCTATCGCGCCGCGTTTCCCCTGCTCTTCGGAGCCAACGTGTTCGGATCTGCCGACACAGCCTATGCCGCGATGGCCAGGGCGATTGCAGCATACGAGCGCACCGATACGTTCGCGCCATTCGACTCGAAATACGACCGCTACCTCCGCGGCGAGGCGAAGCTCACCCGGCAGGAGGAACTCGGCCGCGTGCTGTTCTTCGCGCCGCAGTTCGCCAACTGCAGCCAATGCCACAAGCTGCATGAAACCGGCGGCGCGGAAGGCGAAACCTTCACCAACTACGAGTTCCACAATATCGGTGTGCCACCGAACACGGCTGTCCGGGCCGTCAACGGCAAGGGCAAGACCTTTGTCGACCGCGGCCTGCTCGACAACACAGCGGTGACCGACCCGGCGCAGGAAGGCAAGTTCAGGACGCCAACGCTGCGCAACGTCGCGGTCACCGGTCCCTACATGCATAACGGCGTGTTCAAGGACCTGCGCACCGTCATCCTGTTCTACAACAAGTACGTCTCCAGGAACCCGGCCCGGCAGATCAATCCCGAGACGGGCCAGCCATGGGCAGCCCCAGAGGTCCCACGCAACCTGTCGCTGAAGGAGCTCCACGATGCGCCCGCACTTGACGACCGCCGCGTCAACGCGCTGGTCGCCTTCTTGCGGACGCTCACGGACAAGCGTTACGAGCACCTGCTTGGCGAGCCGGAAAAGACCGGCAGGAGCGCCAGCCGCCCGGCATCCGAACGCCACTGAACTCGAGTGCCCCTCGCCGCGCCAACCGGGATCATCGCTTGCTCTTCTCGTAGCGCGCCTTGGCTTCCTCGTTCATCGGATAGAGACCTGGCAAGGCGGCTCCACGCCCG
>JBKDZY010000505.1:0-2702 GCA_047971765.1 Hyphomicrobiaceae bacterium
AGGCGGAACCGACTTCGGTCACGCCGACATCGCGGTCAGCGCCAGCCTCGCGTTCTACTTGAGCGATCACCGTTCGGTCGGCACGGCCATCGGTGAGGCGCAACTGCGGGGGTACTGGTGAGGGACAAGGGCGACCTCTTGCGGCGTGCAGAAGACCGCCTGCTGACCGAGATTGACCGTCGCCTCGCAGGCTGGCGGCACGACAAGCGCAAGATGGCCGCAAACTCGCAGCGTCTTGAGGGACGCTGCATCGACCGCGTGCAGCGCCCATCGTCACATCACTCGGCAGCGATGCCCAAGCTCTGACGCGCTCTGCGAGGGCGCATCTCAAACGGGATCGGGCGCGGTGTTCGATCTTGCTTCGCCGTCAGAGCGGCCAGCGCACGCAGGCGACCAAAGCGCGGATGATTGGTGCGCCATTCTGGCCGCAGATAGAGTGGGAAATCGCGCGGTGGCAGGTCGAGCGTTTCTGTCTTGAAAAGGTGCATGTGAGCCTCCGTTGATGTAGAGGCAATCACATCTGGACGCCTTTCCGGTGCTGCTGCAACCGGGGCCATGAGCGCTATTGCATCTTTGGCCCATCACCACCACATTCCCGAGAAAGAACAGAGCAGGAACTTGGGACATGACAGAGGAAGAAATTCGAGCCGAGAAGCAACGCTTGGATGAACTGAACCGTGAGATGGCAGTGCGGTCACATGATCGCAGTCATGCGCTCTACGTCGATACCCGCAAGGCCGCCATTGAATCCGCCACGGTCGCCATGCGGGCGATGATACTGGTCAACGGCGGTGCGGTAATCGCGCTCCTTGGCTTTCTCGCCGCACTTGAACAGGGCAATGGGGAAGACATCCAGATAAGCGCGCTTGTGACACCGCTCGAATGGTTCGCATGGGGCGTGTTCTACGCTGTGGTCACGACGGCCATCGCCTACCTCGTCAACATGTTGGACAGTGACCTGATCGCATCCAACCGGCACACGTGGGAGCATCCGTTCATTGAAGATGGTAAAGGCACGCGGCGACTGACGTGGTCGCGAACGATCCTGCACGTTATAGCCCTCGGGCTGGCTGGTGCGTCCCTGTTCTCCTTCGGGAAAGGCGTCGTGACCATATCGGCGGCGATCACGCAGCTTGGTCTCTGACAGGTCGTTTAAACGGGTATCAGCGGCGGCGCGAGACGATGATCCGCGTAGGCGTTCGCTTGTCGTGACTGCCACGGAATTCGACCTCAGCCGGCGGCGCTTCGCCTTCACGCTTCCGCAACTTCTGGCCTTTCCGATACCATTCGATCACCGTCTTGACATCGACATTGCGGTCTTTGCGCATGTACTGCTCAATGTAACGGACTGCGCCCGCCTTCCGACCATCGACAAGCGGACCGCCGGGGCGGTCTGGGTCTCTCCAAGCCTCAATGATGGCATAGACAGATTCTGGATGATGTTCAGGCCACTGCTCCCCGACGATGCCGAGGGCTGCATGTGCGGATGCAGGCGATAGGCTACCGCGCGGGCCAAGCTCTGAGGTGATGGTAGTTGCGACCTCGCGCAGATAGGCCGCAACCCAGTCAGGCAACGGGCGATCTGGGTCGTGTTGGGCGAGGTACTCCCATGCACGCAAAGCAAGCTCGCGGTCATATCGACTGCGCTGGTGCCGTTTCGTCGGATCGGGTGGAGGCGGCGCGCCCCATGCGTCGCCGCTGTCCATCGGCCTTTCCATCGGCAAACCGTCGAAGTCTTGGGGCTTGAACTCGTTAGGCTCGCGCCCCCGTGGTCCCGTATCGGCAGAGTCGGTTTCGTGAGATTGATCCATCAGTCCACCATTCACGACGAAGGTGGCGATTTCACGGCGAACCGAAAGGAGAATGCCAATGACCGACAACACAATCACCATCGCGGAAATCTGCGACGCCGCTCGCAATCCAGATACCCATGAATTCTCACTCGGAGCAGATGGCGAGCTCCAATTCCGGGGAGCCTACATGGGCAATCTGATCGTCAATGCAATCGACCGGCGCGACCTGCTCGCCATCGTCGAGCGCATCAATGACAGGGCAACCATTATCCAGCGCCAACTTCGCGCAGAATTGGAGGTGGCGGCATGACCTTCCAAGAAGAGGCGGCATTCATCGCCGCAATGCAGGTCGCCGCAGAAGAGCGGCCGGATCTGTTCACGATCAAGCCGGAAGCAGTCTACTTCATGGGAAGCTACCGCCTGCCGGTATCGCTCATCCTCGCGATTTCCGACCAGCTGATCGAAATGGAGGACGCCGCATGACCGCAGAACTTCGCAGTCTGATCTCTCACATGAGCCTCTCGGCCGATAGCGTCATAGAGGCGACCATCAAAACTGAAGACGGCTCGGAATGGCACGTCACCTGGGAACGGGGGCAAACCCTCGTGACGCGCACCCAGCACTTCACCAATCCCTGACCGCCTTCACATCGACGACAATGGGCCGTGCCTTCGGGCGCGGCCTTTTTCGTTGTAGCGCCTCGGATGTTGTAGAGTTGTTGTAGAGGCCCCTGAAAACGACAAAAGCCGCCCATCGAGGCGGCCTTTATCATATTGATCTCATTGAGATATTTTGGCTCCGGCGGTAGGGATCGAACCTACGACCAATTGATTAACAGTCAACTGCTCTACCGCTGAGCTACGCCGGAACACCGGGCGCGTATAGCAACAGCGTCCGAAGGCGTCCAGA
>JBKDZY010000506.1:0-4383 GCA_047971765.1 Hyphomicrobiaceae bacterium
ACCATCTCGCCGATGTCAAAGAAAGCCGGGCCCTATCACTCGATCCGTCCGGACCGCCTCATCTGCCCCTCCACTGCCGCGACCATTCCGATTGAGGATGCTCCGGCACAGCGACCTTGCAAGGCTCGTCTCGAGACAGGCGCTCGCCTCATTCAGGATCTGCTGGAGAACACCCGCCCTCAACTCGATGAGCCCTTCAGTGTCGTCCGGAAAATCCATCGCAGCGTTACCGATCTCGATCAGCGCATCCAATGCGGCGTCGCGGATTTCCTGGATGCCCGCCTCGTTCTCGAACCGCCCACAACTCGACCGCCACAGGGCAGAATGCAGAGCCTTCAGACGGTCTGTCGCCATAATATATTCACTAACCTTGTCGCGATCCGTTTCCTGCTTCTGGGCATACACGATTGATCTCAATACGGATGCCAGGTCTTCATTCAGGTTCGGCGACGCGCCGTGGTGGATTGCCGTGTGTTTCAACTCACTTCTCCCTTACCGCGCCTTCCTGGATCCGCCCGAGCGGCGCCGCGAAAACCCCGCCTTGTCTGATCCGTGCTCGCTGACTGCATCGAGCCGGTGGCGAATTCCGCGGCCCTCCAACCCAGGCGGCAGTTGTCCGAATGTTTGCCTCGTCTCCAGGGTCACCAATTTCCGGTCTGATTTCGTTCGCTTCGCAAAATGAACTCTTGGTTTCCCCTATCCGTCATCCCCAAGCGCAGGCAATTATATTGTTCCAGCTTTATCGCCGTTGCTTCTCGACACACACTCTCTATAGCGCGAATTTCGTTCGCACTTTTGCGACAAGTCAAACTGCAAGTTCACGGACTTACCGATCCACGCATGTTTTCCTGTTCCCATTAATTATAGACTCCTGCGACTGGCAAACCTGCCTTCAACACATTACTTGTCGTTCAGGCTACAAATACTTTCATTCAGCATGCAAGCCTCTTGAATAACTTCCTCCACTCAAATCCCGCACCTCATTGGCACTTCAGCCCCGCGAGCATCTCCAGGGCTCGCCACTCCGGCCACCTTCCGGCATACGACAAGACCTTCACGCCTTTACGTGCACCGATCGAATTGTCTATAACTATTCCGATTTCCTTCCCGCCAAGGCAGGCCAGGGGCCGTGTCGATTTCTGGAGATTTTTTGTGCGCCGATTGACCATGACAGAAACCAAGACCGATCTCTCTGCGTCGATCTCGCATAATCTGAAACGATATTCGCGCAATCACGGTTCCATTGCAGAATTGTGCCGTTCCGTTGACATCAACCGGCAACAATTTGCGAAATACATGTCTGGCGACCACCTGCCCTCTCTCATGACACTGGCACGCCTGGCAGACGCACTCGGGGTCACGATCGGCGATCTGACGCGCTGCCCCGATGCGCCCAACAGTCCGCCGGAAAGCCTGCAAATCGGGGAGCTTTGCATGAGTACGGTGACGGACAGGGCCGTCGCTCTCGCGGGTGGCTACTACTTTGAACTCACGCAGGCCGATGCCGAACCGGGCCGTGTTCTCGTCTGCCTTTCCCGGATCACGCGCATGGGAACCGTATGGGAATACAGGCGCAAGATGCCGATCCAGACAACGAACCGGCCGCGGCGTTTCTGGAACCACTACGGCTATATTTTCAATTCGCTCTATTCGGCAACCGTGCTCTACGTCAACCTGAAGAAAGGCAACCAGGTCTCAACCTCGAACACCCATCTGAGCACATTCCAGGTCAACAATGCCAGCATCTACAATCACGATCTTATTGGAATAAAATCCGCAATCATGAGCTCGACTCCGACAAAACCATTCGCGGCACCGATATACATGCATTATATCGGATCCAAACCGGACCTTCGCCAGTGCCTGGATAAATGCGGCTCACTGAATACGAAGGAATTGGCAAGAGCCGGCCTCGCGGAATACGTTGAAATCATGAATTCAAAATATCTAATCGACAATGGCGTGTTGACCATTCCCGCCCTGGCATGACATTCCAAATACTCATCAATGAGAAACGATGAAGCAATCGTTTCCCGGGCGCCGCGACAACGCATGAATGCAGGCTCAAATCTTCCAGCGCCCGTGTCAAGCTTTTTGATGAACGACTTCTGCCAGACGCACTTTATTCGGGCATCCGCTATTTTTCATGCAACTGCCTGATATTCGATCCTGCCTCCTCCCGGCGCCCGAACTCGCGCACCTGCACACCCTGCAGCGGGAAGCCTGGTGGCCGCGCACCGGCCGACCTCAGCAGTCCTTCGACTGTCTCGCGGTGCTGCCAAAATTGACGTTAACCGGAGCGCTGCATCCAGATTTGATGTCAAGAAGCCGTCGGACCGTTCAGGTTCTGGCCACATCCAGTCCTCGCCTGGCGCAGCGAGCCGATTTTGGCTTGCCGGGGCGCAGCTAAGTGGTGTCAGATCAAGGGCTACAATAGAACCGGGAGACATCAATTGCGCTTGGTCAATTACCTCAATCAATCGGGCCAGACGGGTGTTGGCCGATTGATCGGCGATAAGGTTCACGGCATCCGCGGCGTGGGGACACTCCAGGAGCTGCTGGGCGACGAGGGCGAAACGCTGATGCGCGCCGGCGAGCAGGCGGAACGCGATCCCGCCGCCGTGCTGCCGGCCAATGATGTCAGGCTGCTGCCGCCGATCAGGAAACCGCCCTCCATTCGCGACTTCTACGCCTTCGAGCAGCACGTCAAGGCGGGGCGCCGCAGCCGCGGGCTCGACATGGTGCCCGAGTGGTACGAGATCCCGGTGTTCTACTTCACCAACCCCAACGCACTCTCGGGTGATGGCGAGGCGATTGCGAGTCCACCCGGCTGCGAAAAGCTCGATTTCGAGGTCGAGATTGCTGCCGTCGTGGGGCGGAACTGCTCCAACCTCAAGGTCTCGGAAGCCGGGTCGCACATCGTCGGCTACATGATCATGAACGACTGGAGCGCGCGGGACCTGCAGCGCAAGGAGATGCTGGTGGGGCTCGGCCCGGCAAAGGGCAAGGATTTCGCGATGAGCATCGGCCCGTGCCTCGTCACCGCCGACGAATTGGCGCCGAAGCGGAAAGGCAACGGGTTCGACCTGGCGATCACGGCCTCGGTCAATGGACGTCAGTACACCGAGGCCAACTTCGCGGACATCCACTGGTCGTTCGAAGAGATGCTGTCCTTTGCCTCGCGCGGCACGAACGTGATGGCCGGGGACATTCTCGGGTCAGGCACCTGCGGGACGGGTTGCATCTCGGAATTGTTGTTGACGCACGGCGAGGCCGCCTATCCCTGGCTCAAGGCCGGGGACCAGGTCGAGATCAGCGTCGACATGCTGGGTGTGCTGCGAAACGAGGTGAAGGCAGGCCTGCCGCTGCATCCCTTGAGGCAGGGACACACGCACTGAAGCTGGCATGGGGTTGCGGCAGCGGGGGTTGCGGCAGCGGACATCCCTCCACTGCCGATGGCAAGGTCAGACACGGTCGGGATCGTATCTGCCCTTGACGCCCGACCCATAACGCTTCAACGCCCCCTCCGGACCGACGGCGTTCGGCCGCTGGAAGATCCAGTTCTGCCATGCCGTCAAGCGCCCGAAGATCTTCGTTTCCATGGTCTCGGGCCCGGCAAACCGCAGGTTTGCCTCCATGCCGGTCAACCCGTCGGCAGAGAACGAGGCGCGTTCCTCAAGGAAAATCCGCACCTCGTCCTCGTAGTCGATTTCGTCGAAGCTCTCCGTGACGAGGCCCAGCGCATCGGCATCGCCGGCGGAAATGGCCTCATCGCGCCGCTTTTCGGCATTCCGGAGGGTTTCAGGTTCCCCCAGGAAACGGGTCTCGAGCCGCGTGATGGCGTTTGACATGGGGTAGGCGCCGAAATTCAGGCTGGAAAGCACCAGCGTGGCTTCCGGGCGGTTGTCCCCGGCGATGGTGCCGTCCAGCATGTAGGCACGGTCGGATGCGAATGCGATCTCAGCCAGCGTGCCGGCAAAACACGAGCCGGGCTCGAGCAGCGTCACGAGACTGCGGGACGTGACATCAATGCGCTTCAGCACGCGGCGCCAATTGCCCAGGACCTCGCCCACCAGCCAGTTGTCACGATTGGCCGCCATGAAGTGGTCATAGGCCAGGACCTTGACTGGATCGCCTTCGGACTTGAAGACGAGCGTGCCAATGGCCAGTTCGTTCAGCCGCAGATGCAGGATGGCGTCGTCAAGCTCGCGCGACAGGCGCAACGGATAGGACTGGTCGCCCTGAGCCTCGAATTCGGCCGTCGTTGCTGGCGGCCCGTCCTCGGGCCCGCGCACGGTGATGGTGGCCCTTCGGCCCGGGCGGTCGACTGCGACCTTGACCAGCGAATAGGTGATGACGTCGCCCTCGATGGTACGGGAAAGC
>JBKDZY010000507.1:0-2742 GCA_047971765.1 Hyphomicrobiaceae bacterium
ATCGTGGAAACGACGGCCCAGGCGCCGGCGAGATGGGCCGCCACGCGCACGATGTAGGCGTTGCTCGGCCACGTGATCTGGATGAGCGCGGCGGTCGAAACCGCCAGCAGGATGGCGAAGATCATCCAGTCGATGCGGCGCAGGAATGTGACCAGAACGCGGAGAAGGCCCGGTTGCCCCTTGATCTTCCGAAGGCTGACCTCGATGCGTGGTTCGATGATGCTGGCAGCCCATTTTGCCAATACCCACGCGCTCAAAATGATCGCCGCCTGGTAGAACGTCCAGGGCGAGTTCAGGTTCGAGATCTGTGTGCCCACCACGGACGTGACTTCGTCGGCCAGCTTCTGCCAATCCGTCGGGGTGCCGCCAGCGGTCGCGGCGAGGAGCTCTGCAAGTTTCAATTTTCTTCTCCGTCTGCCAATTACCTCTATCGGCGGATTCGGCCTCCGTGGCCAAGGCCTCTTGACCAGCGAAGTAGACCGGAAAATGACGAGATTGACCTTATCGCCTGCGACGTGCTCACTCGACGGGATGCCGGGCGCGGCCCTCGATGCCGGCTCGCCGCTCGAAATTCTCGCATGTGATGGAGCACAGTGATGTCCAACCAGAGTGATCCCGTAGTTATCGTCTCCGGTGCCCGCACCCCAATGGGCAGCTTCCAAGGGAGCCTTTCGAACGTGACCGCGCCCCAGCTGGGCGCCGTGGCGATCCGCGCCGCTGTAGAGCGCGCCGGCGTGAAGCCCGAGGAAGTGTCCGAGGTGTTGATGGGCTGCGTTCTGCCCGCCGGGCAAGGCCAGGCGCCGGCCCGGCAGGCAGCCCGTTACGGCGGCCTGCCCGATAGCGTTCCCTGCACGACCGTGAACAAGATGTGCGGCTCGGGTATGAAGACCGTGATGATGGCCTTCGAGGCGCTGCATGCGCGGCCGAAGGACGTGATCGTCGCGGGCGGCCTCGAGAGTATGACGAATACGCCGCACATTCTGCCCAAGCTGCGCACCGGCCAGCGCCTCGGTCATACCCAGATCTACGATCACATGTTCCTCGACGGCCTCGAGGATGCCTACGACAAGGGCCGCCTGATGGGCACCTACGCTGAGGACACGGCCCAGCACTATCAGTTCACGCGTGAGCAGCAGGACGCCTACGCCATCGAGAGCTTGGCGCGCGCCAAACGTGCGAACGAGGACGGTTCGTTCGCCAAGGAGATGGCGCCGGTCAAGGTCAAGACCCGCAAGGGCGAGACGGTGATCGACCGCGACGAGCAGCCGTTCTCCGCTGATCCCTCGAAGATTCCGGGCCTCAAGCCGGCCTTTCGCGATGGCGGCACCGTAACGCCGGCCAACTCGTCGTCGATCTCGGACGGCGCCGCGGCTCTGGTCCTTATGCGCGAGAGCGAAGCGAAGCGCCGCGGCCTGAAGCCGTTGGCCAAGATCGTCGCGACGTCGAGCCTGGCTCAGGAGCCGGCGTGGTTCACCACCGCGCCTATCGGCGCGATTCGCAAGGTGCTCGATCAGGCAGGGTGGTCCGTGAAGGATGTCGGCCTTTACGAGATCAACGAAGCGTTCGCCGTCGTCGCCATGGCGGCCATGCGCGACCTCGATCTGCCGCACGACAAGGTCAACGTGAACGGCGGCGCCTGCGCGCTGGGCCACCCAGTTGGCGCATCCGGCGCGCGGATCATTGTCACGTTGCTCAACGCGATGGAGAAGGGCGGCGAGACGAAGGGCGTTGCCTCCCTGTGCATCGGTGGCGGCGAAGCAACGGCGGTCGCCGTCGAGCGCATGTCCTGAGCGGATTGATGCAGAGCAAGATCTTGAAAACAGTGAGGCGCCCGCATGCGGCGCCTCACTGCGTTTTGCACAGCTAAGTCGCCTTGTCGCGTGAGAAAACCCGAAGTTGTCCTCTCCGTCGCAATATTGCCGGGAGTTAAGGTTATCGTCAGATCCCCGCCACGATTTGGGCTCAATGATTGCAAATGGCGGCCGACACATGCTGAGCCCACGGACGATCTGGGCGGCGCGGGAGTGAAGGAATGCTCGATCTCATGGGGACTGGAGGTCTGAGCGCGTTGGGTCAGACCTTGCGCGACGCTTTGCCTATCCTGCTGTCGATCGTGGCTGCGTTTTCCGCGTTCGTATTTCTTTCGCGCGCCTTTTCGGGACGGGACGGACGCCGGGACGGCCCTAATGTGGTCGCTCGAATGGCAGCCGCACTCGGCACCGCCCTGACCAGTAATTGGCAACTCACACTGCTTGCGCTCACGGCGTTCGTCCTCTCGCTCGCCTCGGGATGGACGACCTGGGACGGCATGCGCAATTTCACGGGCGAGCCGATTCTCTCGCTGATGATCACGTTCGGCATCCAGGGCGTGATGCTGATCATTGCGTGGTTGATCGGTGAAAGCGTTGCGGCGGGCAACAGCCAGAGCACCAGCCGGTTCCAGGTCGAGAAGTATGTGGCCATCCCGGCCGGCATCCTGTGCTTCATCGGCATTGCCAATGCGATGGGGCTGGTCGATGCGCTGCACAACTCGCAGTCGATGAACGCGGCGCTCTCCATCTTTGCGAACTGGGCGCTTCTGATTGGGGTCGGTCTGCTCGTTTTCTCGGCGATCGTCCTCAATCAGCAGAGCACGATTCTCGAGCCTTACCTGCAATCCGTCCGCGTTATGGCCCGCAATGCCGTGCTTTGGGTCATGTTCCTTGCCTGCATGGCGACCAGCGTCTTCTTCTCGTTCGACTC
>JBKDZY010000508.1:0-2147 GCA_047971765.1 Hyphomicrobiaceae bacterium
TGATGGCCGAGATCCGCGATGCCATGCCGGAAAACGGCATCGTGGTGGACGAATCCATCACGGCGTCCATTGACCTGGCGCGGACCATCCCCTCGGCAGGGCCCGGCACATACTTCGGCGCGCGGGGCGGCGGCATCGGCCAGGGCATTGCCGGCGCTCTCGGGGTGAGCTGCGCAGACCCCTCGCGCCCGGTGGTCTGCATCTCGGGGGACGGTTCGGCGATGTACGCCATCCAGGCGCTGTGGACGGCATCGCATCTCGACCTGCCGATCGTGTTCGTGATCCTCGCGAACCGCGAATACCGTGTGCTCAAGCACAATATCGACGTCTACCGCCAGCGCTTCGACATCACGTCGCAAGAACCCTACGCCCACATGGATCTTGGCGAGCCGGCCCTCGGCTTCGTGGAAATGGCAGCCGGCATGGGCGTCAAGGGCACCCGGGTGAACACCGGCGACGACATCGGCCCTGCCCTCAAGGCGGCATTCGCGTCCGGCAAGCCGCGCCTGGTCGAAATCGCGATCGAGGCCAAGCGGTAGGCTCGGATGGGCCGCAGACCGGATTGGACTGCGGCCCATGTCGTTCCGAGATGCAGTCGCGGCCTGAGCGCTTTCACCTGAAGCGGACAGGCTATCGGCCGGTCCGCTCCAAGACAGCACGCCGTCATCACTCCCGGTCGATCAACCCCGCCTTGCGCAAGGTCGGGATGATGACGTCATCCAAGACCTGCTTCGTGATCGGGCCGATCTGCTTGAAGATGATGGTGCCCTTGCCATCGACGATGAAGCTTTCGGGAGTGCCGTAAACGCCCCAATCAATTGACGCCCTGCCGTTGGGATCGGCGCCGATGCGCGTGAACGGATTGCCGTGACGGGCGAGAAACTTGATGGCGTTGGCGGGCAAATCCTTCTGGTTCACCCCATAGATGGCCACGCCGGTCCGGCGGCCCAGATCCACGAGCTGTGCGTGCTCTTCGACGCACGGCAGGCACCACGACGCCCAGAAATTCACGACTGCCGGCTTGCCGTTCTTGAGTTCCGCAGTGGCGAAGCCTGGAACCTGCCTGCCGTTCTCCAGCAAACCCGGGATCGGTTCGAGCACCACCTGCGGGGCGGGCTTGCCGATCAGCGCCGATGGGATTTTCGACGGGTCACCCTGGGTCAAAGCCAGGCCGAAAAGGCCGGCCAGCGCCAGAAACGCGACCACCGGAAGGAGGATGACGGTCGCACGCCTGCGACCCGGCGGCGGCGCACCCTTGTCCCCGGGTGGCGCGGCGGCGGCCAGGGCGGTTTTGGTCGATGTCTCATCTTGCCGGTTCATGCCCTAGTCCCGTTGGCTGGTCCGGTCCGTGCCCTGCGCCTCGAGATCGGCCAGCTCCTGCTTCAGGCGCAGGCCGGTCAACCACTCGAAGGCAATCAGACCGACGATCACGACCAGAACGGCCGCGTAGCTGAGCCAGATGAAGATGGCGTGGGGTCCGAGATCCATGTGGACTACTCTGCCCTCGCTTCCGCCATTGCCTGGCGGTTGGCCCGCTCGACGGCCCGCAGCGTGAGCGCCTTCACGCGCCGGCGCAGGATCTCGTTGCGCATGGCCTTCAAATGCAGGGCCACGAGCATGACCGTGAAGCCAAGCGCCATGACCAGCAGTGGGACACGGAATGCCTCATCGAGGGTTGCCGTGAAGCGCGTGGACGGCTGATGCAGCGTGTACCACCAGTCAACCGAGAATTTGATGACCGGCAGGATCACGACGCCGACGATGGCCAGCAGTGCGGTGGCGCGGGCCGCCACTGTCTCGTCGTCGAGCGATGATCTGAGCGCGATCAGGCCCAGATAGAGAAAGAACAGGATCAGAACCGAGGTCAGGCGCGCGTCCCAAGCCCAATAGGTGCCCCACATCGGCCGGCCCCAGAGTGATCCCGTCACCAGCGCCAGCAGGGTAAAGGCGGCGCCGATGGGGGCCGCAGCCTTGGCAGACACGTCGGCAAGGGGATGACGGAAGATCAAAAGACCGGCGCTCGAAGCCGCGATCAGCAGGTAGGTCGCCATGGCCAGCCACGCGCAGGGCACATGGATGAACATGATCTTCACCGTCTCGCCCTGCTTGAAGTCGGGCGGCGCATTGAAGCTCAACCACAACCCAAC
>JBKDZY010000509.1:0-2039 GCA_047971765.1 Hyphomicrobiaceae bacterium
ATCGAGCGCACGGAGGATCTCATCAAAGTTCCGCCCGACGTTCATCGGGTAGGTCATCGTCAGCCGGATCTTCTTGTTGGGATCGATGAGAAACACCGAACGCACGGTTGCCGTCGCGCTCTGCTCGGGATGGATCATGTCGTAGAGCTTTGCCACCGCCAGATCCGGATCAGCAACGATCGGGACCTTCAGCGACGTCTTCTGCGTATCATCGACGTCCGCAATCCATTTCATGTGCTCTTCGACCTTGTCGGTCGAAAGGCCGAGCGGTTTGCAGTTGCGCTTGGCGAACTCACCGGCAAGTTGCGCCGTGCGGCCCATCTCCGTGGTACACACCGGCGTGAAATCGGCCGGATGACTGAAAAAAAACACCCAGGAATCGCCGATGAACTTGTGAAAGTCGATATTGCCGCCGGTCGTGTCGACCTGGAAGTTCGGTGCCGTATCTCCGATACGAAGGCCCATCTTTCATTCTCCTTGTTGAATTACAAAGGCCGGCTGACCGGAAAATGGGTCACCAGCACATGATCGCTCTCGAAACGAATTGACAGGCGCCTGCAAAAATCACTCCCGACTTCCCTGTCATCCAGCCGCTGCAGGCCAGATCGCCAGAATGACGACATCGAAACCGCGACCGGGCGCGACTGGCTCGAACATCAGCCACGGAAATCAAGGGAATGACGATGAAGACCTCTCAACCAAAGGCTTGGAAAAGCCATCGATGGCTCCCCCCCTGACGGCACGATGCAGTCCGTTCCAGAACATCCGACAGCATATAGAAGGGTATCCCGACCCGCACGGTGACATAATCACACTGACGGCACGCAATCCGCACCCACCGGTCTCCAAGCCACCCGCCCCGCGACCCACTTGAACGCGGAAAATGTGAAGTTCCTGATCATGGCCACAATCTACACCGGCACCGGCCAGGCGGGGATTATATAGCCCCTGGCATGGCCATCCATCTGAAGGCCACCGCCACCCAGACCATTGCTCGTTCAGCCTGTCGGTGCAGTCCAACGCCGGTTTTGCAGGCAATCCAATCGGGCGAAGCCTGCCACGCATATTTTTTAAGCGCCAAGCAAGCAACGCACGACAATCAGGCAAAACCATCAGCTGCGCGACTTGAAATTGTGCATCGCATCAATGCGGACGGCCCACTATCAAACACCGAACACCTACAAATTATCATTACAAAACAGATAATTGACCGGACACCAGCCTCACCGTCCCAACTTGGCACGCCGCTTGCTCTTTTCGGCATGAATTGCACCGCAGCATAGGCAGGAAACCTAGGCGACGGAGGGGACGAATGAGCACGGTGAGTACAAAGAAAAGACTGGTCGTTGTCGGCAATGGCATGGCGCCCGGCCGCGCCCTCGAACGTCTCTTCGAGGAGACACCTGATGCCTACGAAGTAACAATCTTCAATGCCGAGCCTCGCGTGAACTACGACCGCATCATGCTGTCGCCAGTGCTGTCGGGCGAGAAGACGTTCGAGGAAATCGTCATCCATGGTGACGGCTGGTACGTGAAGCATGGCGTCACGCTCTACAAGGGGGCCAAAGTCACCGCCATCGACCGCGCCGCGAAAACGGTCACAGCCCAGTTCGTGGCATCGAACACCGGCCAGCGTGCGCGGCAGCCCGACATCACGGTTCCCTACGACAAGCTGATCATCGCGACCGGCTCGACACCAATCGTCATCCCTGTTCCCGGGCATGAATTGCCGGGCGTCCTGTCCTACCGCGATCTTGACGATGTCAACGCCATGCTCCTGGCAGCGAAATCGCGCGGCAATGCCGTGGTGGTGGGTGGCGGTCTGCTCGGTCTCGAGGCCGCCGCCGGGTTGAACGAACAGGGCATGAATGTCACCGTCCTGCACCTGGCGCCGACCTTGATGGAACGCCAACTCGACCCCGCAGCCGGACACCTCCTGCAGAGGGCCATGGAAGCGCGCGGCATCAAGGTCATCACGCGGGCAAACACCAAGGCCATCGGCGGCGCCGGCAAGGTCGAGTTTGTCGAGCTGGAAGATG
>JBKDZY010000510.1:0-11928 GCA_047971765.1 Hyphomicrobiaceae bacterium
TGCGACATTGATCCCGAGGCGCTCGCCGCGCTGAAGAAGAGCCACCCGGCGGTCACCCAGAGCGTCTGCGACGTAGCGGACCGTACCCAGGTCGCCAATCTCTTCAAGGAGGCGCTGGCAAACCTTGGCGGGCTTGATTGCCTCGTCAACAACGCCGGGATCGCAGGGCCGACTGGCGCCGTGCATGAGATCAATCCGGAAGACTGGGACCGATGTCTCGACGTGACGCTCACCAGCCAGTTCAATTGCACGCGCCTGGCCGTCGAGCACCTGAAGGCATCGAAGAACGCCTCGATCATCAACCTGTCCTCGGCAGCCGGCAAATTCGGATTTCCCAACCGGTCCGCCTACGCGGCTGCCAAGTGGGGCGTGATCGGCTTCACGAAGACAGTTGCCATGGAGCTGGGCGCGTTCGGCATCCGCTGCAATGCCATCCTCCCTGGTCCGGTCGATGGAGACCGCATCCGTCGCGTGTTCGAGGCGAAGGCGCAGATCGCCGGAAAATCGACACTCGAGATCCAGAATGCGATGCTCTCCAGCGCCTCCATCAAGGAACTAGTGCCACCGTCGCAGCTTGCCGACATGATGGTCTATCTGGCATCCCGGCGGGCAAGCACCCTTTCGGGCCAGGCCATCAGCATTGACAGCGATGTGCAGGGCCTGATCTGACGCCCGGTGCCGCTGCGCGCAAACCGCAACTCCAGTTTCATCCGGAACGAGCCCTTGTCGTCATTGCAGATCACTGTTGTCGGCGCCGGAATCTTCGGCCTCTGGCAGGCTTTCGAGCTGGCGCGCCGCGGCCATGACGTCACGCTGCGCGAGGCCTTGCCGGAAGCGGAAAGTGGCGGTTCGAGTCGCTTTGCAGGCGCGATGCTCGCCCCCTATTGCGAGGCCGAAGGGGCAGAGCCGATCATCCAGGAACTGGGGCTTGAGGGCCTGGAGCTCTGGCGGGCGGCCTTCTCGCATGTCGTGCAGAACGGCAGCCTGGTGCTGGTGGGCGCGCGCGATCTGCCTGACCTGCGCCGCTTCGAGCGCCTGACGCAAGGCCATCGCCATGTCGATCAGGCCGAGATTGGAGAACTTGAGCCCGATCTTGCCGGACGGTTCGGCCGTGGGCTCTTCTTCCCGACGGAAGGGCATGTCTCGACCCGCAAGGCCCTTGCCGCGCTGCGGGAGGAACTGCGCAGGCTGGGTGTGGCGATGGTGTTCGCCAATCCCGTTGGCGCGCCAATCTGGACCGCGGCCCCGGCGGGCGGATTGGTCATTGATTGCCGCGGCATTGCCGCCCGCACCGATCTGCCGGAACTACGCGGCGTCCGCGGCGAAATGGCCCTGGTTCGCACCCGCGAGGTGAGCCTGTCACGCCCGATCCGTCTGTTGCATCCCCGCTTTCCGCTCTACGTCGTGCCATGGGGGGATGACACCTACATGATCGGCGCCACGGTCATCGAGCGTGAGGATTTCGGCGCAGTCACCGTTCGCTCGGCGCTCGATCTCCTGGGCACTGCCTACGCGGTCCATCCGGCGTTCGGCGAGGCGGAAGTGATCGAGATGTCGGCAGGAGTCAGGCCAGCCTTCCCGGACAACGTGCCCAAGGTCGTTGTCGGAGGCCGGCGGATACACGTCAACGGCGCCTACCGTCATGGCTATCTGTTCGCACCCGTCATGGCCCGCATCACCGCCGACTTCCTCGAAACAGGCAAAACCGTTCCCGGCATTGTCGTCGAGGCACCTGGCAATAGCGCTTCAGCCTCAGCCTGAAGCGCTCAGGCCGCGACGGCGGCCCGGGCCAAGGCCCGGCCCCGCGGCCCGCCCGGCCGAAGGCCGATAGGGCGCGTGAGCGCAAACGAGCAAGAGCGCTTCAGGCTGAGGCGGAAGCGCTCAGGCCGCGACGGCGCGGCCCCCTCTCTTCAAACTTCCATCTTGTAGGCGTTGCCGTCGCGCAGCACGCGGCCAGCTGTGGGGCCTGCGAAATGCGTGCCGATGACCAGTGTCCTGGTGCCCGCCAGCTCGGCCAGAATACGCTCGCGCGTGGCCTTGGCCATGTCCCGGTCGAAGTCCGCCGACGAACACCAGTCGAGCCGTGCGAACTGGCAGGGGTGATGCGCGAAATCCCCGGTGATGAGCGCGCGCTCGCCCTTCGACTCGATCAGCACGCTGCAATGCCCTGGGGAATGCCCGTGGCTTGGCACGAAACGGATCTCGTCGCAGAGCCGGTGGTCGGCCTCCACCAGTTCCGCAAGCCCCGCGTCGACGATCGGCTGCACGCTGTCCGCAAACACCGGCAGCATGTGCGCCGCCTCGCGCTGGCGCGACCAGTGGTCGAACTCCGCCCTGCCGAAGATGTAGCGCGCCTTGGGGAAGGTAGGCACCCACTTGCCGTCCACCAGCATCGTGTTCCATCCCACATGATCGACATGCAGGTGGGTGCACATGACCACGTCGATCTTGTCCTGGGGGTAGCCTGCTTCCCCGATGTCGGCAAGGAAACGGCCCTGGCGGTCATTCCAGGTCGGAATTTTCCGGTCCTTCTTGTCGTTGCCAAGACAGGTGTCGACCATCACGACCAGATCCGGCGTTTCCACGATCAGGGCATGGATGCTCATCTTGAGCTTGCCCATCTCGTCGGCGAAATGGGGGATCAGCCACGGAATGGAGCGCACGGCATCGGGGGCGGCATCGGGCAGGATGAAGCGGCTTCCACCCGTCGTCTCCAGTTCCACGATCTTGGTGACGACCACGTCCCCGATGTTCCAGCGCATGGCATCCTCCCGTTATGGCGGGCAAGGCCGGAAGGCCTCGCCGCGCGTTCCTTTTTCTATTTTGCAGGCAAAGTCTGCGCATACGTCAAGACGTCGACGGCATCCTGCATGGGAAGCGCCCGCAAGTTGATCATGGCCGCGCCAGGATGACCGTTGCGGGCCTTGTGCAGCACTTCCCATGGCAATTTCTGCGCTTCCGTGCCGATAAAGCCCGGCTCCTTCCTCGTTCCCCAGTTGAGCGCCTTGCCCTCGAACCCATGACAGGCGGCGCACAGGGTCTGGTAGAAGCCGGCGCCGCGCGTAGCGTCGCCCTTGGCCTTGCCGGTTGCCGGATCAATGAAGGCATCCGTGTCGTGCTGGCCGTTGCGCACGAACTCGGCAACGCGCCTGGCTTCATCGTCCGAAATCATCTCGGCCGTGTAGCCATGCGAGCTGTCGCGCAGGAGCTTCGTGATGTCCGCGACGGACTTCTTCTGCGCCCCCTGGATGCCGGGAGCGCCCGTGTAGCGTTCGGCAAGTGCGCCGTCCTTGCCGTTCAGGCCGTCCCTGCCCTTGTAGTCCCATCCATGGCACTCGACGCATCGCCAGGTCGTGGCGCCCGAGCGCTTGCTGGTCTTGGGATAGGCTGGGTTTGGCGTGCGCGGTTTCCTGCGGTCCAGCGCATCCCACCAGTTGTCATAGATGCGCCCGCCGGCGCCAAGCAGCCAGGCCTCGGTCGGGGCAGCCGGAGCGCCGTGGACGAATTTCTGCAGCGACGAGGTGTGCTTGGCTTCGTCTTCTGCGGAAACCGGTCCGCAGATAAACGGAAATGTGAGGAACGCGGCCGCAAGAACCGCAGAAACGACATTGTTTTTCATGATTTGGAACGATGTCTATCGGGTTGACGGATAGGGGGAACTCATCTTGTTTTTTGTCGTTGTTGGCGCGATGACACCCACGGAGATATCGGTGGCCGCCATCGCGCGGTAGGTCCCTGAAGGCCCTTTTCGTGGGGAGGCGCTCTTGTCTCCCTTCAACGTGTCATCCCACGTAGGCCTGGCATTCGATCTCCACTTTCATGCGTGGATCGACAAGGCCCGACACTTCCACCAGTGTCGATGCCGGCAGGTTGTCGCCGAAGTATGCGATCCGCCGCGGATTGATGAGGGGCCGCTCGTTGATGTCGGTCATGAACACCTGCACTTTGACCACATGTTGTGGCCCCGCGCCAGCGGCCTTCAGGCACTTGTCCATGGTCTCTATGGCGAGGTCGAATTGATCGACAACGCCTTCGGGGACGGAGTAGTCGGCGTTCTGGCCCGTGATGCCGGAAACCCAGACGTGCGGGCCGGCGGTCGTCACATGACAGAAGTGGCTGACCGGTTTGCGCAGGTCAGGCAATAGAATGCGCTTGATGGCTGACATGGGACGTCTCCTCGTTTGATTATGACGAGGATCAGCCTATGTCAGTCACGCCCAACCGCAAAGCTCGCGCCTGACGACGGCTTCGATCACCTTCAGGCCGCCGGTACTGTCGTTCAGGGCTGGCACATAGGTGAAGCGTTCACCGCCGTTCGAGACGAAGATCTCCCGGTTCTCGACGTCGAGTTCTTCCAGCGTTTCGAGGCAGTCGGCGGTGAACCCTGGCGCCACCAGCGCCAGCGACTTGACACCCTCTTTCGCGAGGCGCCGCACCGTTTCATCCGTATAGGGCTGCAGCCAGGGATCGTTTCCGAAACGGGACTGGAAAGTCGTCAGCCAGCGCGCGGGCGCGATGCCGAGCCGGTCGCACACCAGCCGTGATGTCTTCATGCACTGGCAATAGTAGGGGTCGCCCTGGTCGAGATATTTCTGCGGCATGCCGTGGAAGGTGGCGATGATGCGTTCCGGTTCGAAGTCGAGCGTCGCCAGATGGGCCTCGATCGAGGCGGCCACGGCCTCGACATAGGCGGCGTCATCGTACCACGCCGGTGCCACGCGCACCGCCGGTTGCCAACGCATGGTCATCAGATGCCGGAAGGCTTCGTCGGCGGCGGTCGCGGTCGTTGCTGCCGCGTACTGTGGATAGAGCGGCACCAGCAGGATGCGGTCGCAACCGGCAGCCATCAGCGCATCTATGCGAGAAGCCGTGGAAGGGTTCGCATAGCGCATCCCCCAGTCGACGACGACATTCGGAAGGTCACCCAGCGCCATCTGCAACGCTTCGGCCTGTGATCGCGTGATCGTCTTCAGCGGCCCCTCGTCGAGTTCCTTGTTCCAGATGGCGTCGTAGTCGCGCCCCTTGGGCCCTGGCCGGACGGTCAGGATGATCAGGTTCAGGATCGGCCACCATTTCCACCGGGGTTCCTCGATGACCCGGCGATCGGAGAGGAACTCCTTCAGGTAGCGGCGCATCGACCAGTAGTCGGTCGCATCCGGTGTGCCGAGATTGAGAAGCAGGACGCCGACACGCCCGGACAGGACGGGCGGGTGACCTGCAGGCCGGGGAGCTTGGGAGGCGGTTTCGGGCTCGCGTTTCATGGCCCCTGATATAGGCGAGCGTGGGCAAATTTGGAATGATTCACTGGCGGCGCGAGGAACATGGCGATCACTGATGGTCTGGGGTGGTTGCGCGGACAGGCGGGCCTCCTGAAGCTATCGGGTGAGCGCTGGGCCGGTGCGCGAAACGCCCGACGGCAAGGCCGAGACTCATGCAATGTCGGTCAAGAGGATCTGCCATGCAAAATTTGCAGGGCAGGTGCCCACCATCAAACAATGTCCGGACATTGTGCGGTTGCCTGCCACAGTGTAGCTTTGACGCATAACGAAAATCTACAGCAGCCGAGGGAACCGGAAACGCCATGTGGGTCATCGTCAGGACTAAGAAGGGCAAGAACAGCTTTCTCACGCAGGAAGGCGAATGGAGCCGTAAGCCAGAGAAGGCAGAATTGTTTGATCAGTTCGACTATGCCGTCACCATCCGGGACCGGGCCGTCCCCCCTGCTGAGCGCCGTGGCGTCGGCGTCATGCGCCTGAACTGAGGGCGCACGCCTGTCGCGGAGGGCAGCAAATTCCGCGCAGAAATCTCTCCGATGAGTAGAATGAGCCGCGCATGACATCGGTCATGGGCGGCTCTTTTTATTTGTATGACAGGTTATTGGGATGACTGGGATCGGCATGGCCGGAACCGCCAGTCTGGCATGGTGCAGGGGCCCGGCAGGCGCGGGATCCATGCACCGAACAGGTGGCCACAGTAGCCGCTTCGAGGCCCTATTCGGCGGCCTTGAGTGCGGAGGCCGGCTTGGGATCACGCAGCATTCCGATCAAGGTCTGCCGCTTCTTCTGGGCATCCTCGTAGTTGCGGTGCTTCACATGCCCGTAGCCCTTCACTTCCTCGGGCAGAATGGCCAGCGCCATGGCCGCCCGGTGGGCGTCAGCGGTCAGGTGCCGCTCGATCTCGTCGAGCACGGCCTCGTAGTCCTTGATGGCCTTGCGTTCACGCCGACGCTCGGCCGAATAGCCGAACACATCGAACCAACCGCCACGCAGGGACTTGGCATTCGCCAGACGGCGGAACACGGGCAGCATCCACGCCCCGAAGCTCATCTTGCGGGGCTCACCCGTCATCTTGTCGCGATTGAAATACGAGAGCAGCGGCGGTGAGAGGTGGAATTCCAGCCTGAGATCGCCGTCGAAGGTCTCCTGCAGGGCCTTCTCGAAGCGGCCGTCGGTGTAGAGCCGGGCGACTTCATATTCGTCCTTGTAGGCCAGCACCTTGGCGTAGCCCTTGGCGACCGCTTCGGCGAGGCCCGTGCGGCCCGATGCCTTTGTCTTTTCGGCCTCGGCAATGCGCGCCACACGATCGCGGTAGCGCTTGGCCAGGGCTGCATCCTGGTAGGCTTCCAGATGCTCTGCCCTGAGCGCCACGATGTCGTCGAGCGTTGCAGGTGCAGGCTTCACCTTCGGCGTCATGAGACGGTCGAGCGCCGCCCGGTCGTGAGCGGCGAGACGGCCGAAGCGGAAGGCGTTGCGGTTCATCTCGATGGCCGCGCCATTGAGTTCGATGGCCTTCTCGATCGAGTCCGCGCTGACGGGAACGGTGCCGAGCTGGTAGGCGAACCCGAGCATGAACATGTTCGAGGCGATCGAGTCGGCAAAGAGCTGCACGGCGTAGTCGTGGGCATCGAGGGTATAGAGCGGCCCCTTCCGCACGCGCTCCTCGATGGAGCGGTTGAGCGCCGCACTTGGCAGCTTCAGGTCTGGATTGCGCGCGAAATCTGCAACCGGCATCTCATGGTCGGACAACACCACTGTCGTGTGGTCCGGCTTGATGGTCTCCAGCACCTTGTTGGAGGCCGTCACCACCAGATCGCACCCGATCACAAGGTCACTCGAGGCAACCCCGGCGCGGATGGCGTTGATCTCGTCCGATGTCCGGGCCACCTTCATGTGGCAGGCAACCGAGCCACCCTTCTGGGCCAGTCCGGTCATGTCGATCGCGCCGAACCCCCGGCCGTCGAGGTAGGCGGCCTGTCCGAGAACCGCCGAGATCGTCACCACGCCGGTCCCGCCGACCCCGGTCACGATCATGGTATAGGGATGGTCCAGGGCAGGCATCTTCGGTTCGGGCAGGCTGCCGAGCATGGCGGCGATGTTGCCCTGCGTGGCGAGGCCGGTCTTCTTGCGCGGCACCGCGCCATGAACCGTCACGAAGCTGGGGCAGAACCCGTTGGTGCACGAGAAGTCCTTGTTGCAGGTGGACTGGTCGATTTCGCGCTTGGTGCCGAGCGGCGTCTCGAGCGGCAGGATCGCGACACAGTTGGATTTCTGCCCGCAATCGCCGCACCCTTCGCAAACCGCCTCGTTGATGAAGGCCCGCTTGACCGGATCAGGGAACGTGCCGCGCTTGCGGCGGCGGCGCTTTTCGGCAGCGCAAGTCTGGTCATAGATCAGCGCCGTGACGCCTGGTGTCTCTGACAGCGTCTTCTGGACAGCCTGGAGGTCCCGGCGGGGATAGACCACCGTGCCGGCCGGCAGGAAGCCTTGCGGATATTTGTGCGGCTCATCGGTGACGACGACCAGTTTCTTGACGCCTTCGCCAAGCACCTGCGCCGCGATCTGGCCGACCGTCGTGCCTCCGTCCAGTGACTGGCCGCACGTCATGGCGACCGCGTCATTGTAGAGGATCTTGTAGGTCATGTTGGTACCCGACGCCACCGCGGCGCGGATCGCGAGACTGCCGGAGTGCAGGTAGGTGCCGTCTCCGAGGTTCTGGAAGATGTGCCCGCGCTTGGAGAACGGCGCCTCGCCAACCCAGTTGGCACCTTCGCCGCCCATTTGGGTCCAGCCTTCCGTGCTGCGGTCCATCCACTGCGCCATGTAGTGGCAGCCGATACCGGCATAGGCGCGCGACCCCGGCGGCACCACGGTCGAGGAGTTGTGCGGGCAGCCCGGGCAGAAATACGGAACGCGCACGGCCGCTTCCGCGCTCGCCGGCTTGTTGCCCTTCATCTGCTTGAGGAAGGAGACCTTCTCCTTGAGTTCGTCGCCACCGACATCGCGCCGGATCAGCCGCTCGCCGACCTTGACCGCGATGTCGCTCGGCTCCAGCGCTCCCTTCGCCTCGAACAGGAAATGCTGGGTGTCGTTGGTCTCGTCATGCTTTCCGATCACGGTCGGCCGCTCGTCGGCGTGATAGAGATGCTCCTTCACCTGGGCCTCGATCAGCGACCGCTTTTCCTCCACCACGATGATCAGGTCCAGGCCCTTGGCGAAGGCCATCAGGCCCTGGGTCTCGAGCGGCCAGACCATGCCCACCTTGTAGAGCCTGAGGCCGATCTGGTGGGCCTTCACCTCGTCGAGCCCGAGATCGTCGAGTGCGGCGCGGACATCGAGGTAGCTCTTGCCCGCCGTGATGATGCCAACCTTCGGGTTTTCCCCGCCGCTCATCACCAGCCGGTCGATCTTGTTGGCGCGCGCAAAGGCCTGCACCGCCGGCCTCTTGTAGTCGTGCAGGCGCGCTTCCTTGTCGAGCGCCTGGTCGCCGACCCGGATATTGAGGCCGCCCTCCGGCATCGTGAAGTCGTCTGGCGTCTTGATGGTCACGCGGTCGATCCGGCCATCCACCGTCGCGGTCGATTCGATGTTGTCCTTCACGCATTTCATGCCGACCCAGACGCCAGCATAGCGCGACAACGCGAAGCCGAGCACGCCGAAGTCCAGCAGCTCCTGCACGCCCGCCGGGTTGAACACCGGGATCATGGCATCGACCATCGCGAATTCGGATTGGTGTGCCGAGGTCGAGCTTTCGCAGGTGTGGTCGTCGCCGAGCAGCGCCACCACGCCGCCATGTTTCGAGCTGCCGGCGTGGTTGGCATGGCGAAAGGCATCACCTGTCCGGTCGACGCCGGGGCCCTTGCCGTACCAGATGCCGAACACACCATCGTGCTTGCCGTCGCCACGGATTTCGGCCTGCTGCGAGCCCCAAAGTGCCGTCGCGGCCAGATCCTCGTTGAGGCCCGGGTTGAAGACGATGTCGTGCTTGTCCAGGATCGGGCGCGCCCGGATCATGGCGCTCTCCAGCCCTGCGATCGGGCTGCCCCGGTAGCCGGTGCAATAACCCGCCGTCGATAGGCCCGCCTGCCTGTCCCGCTCGCGCTGCATCAGCATCAGCCGCACGATGGCCTGCGCCCCATTCAGGATCTGGTGGGTTTCGTCGAGGTCGAATTTGTCGTTGAGGCTTGGGCTGCTCTTGACCATGCAAATTCGCCTTTTTTCCGGAGGGCAGTCAGGGCCGCGCTGGGCCGGGGTGACCGTCTGGCCGCCATTTAGGTCAGCTATCCTGACATATATTAGTCGCTTGCGGCGCAGCCCGCAACGGCACTGTCAGTATCGATTGTACGGTGTCAGGTTGCGCGGCAAGGCGCAAGTGATGAGCGTGGCGACGTTCCGCTGCTGGTTCACCATCTGCAACCCGTGGCACGCAGCCGGGACACTGTTGCGATGCAAGAGCTTTTGTACGTTGTCCAGGCTATTTGACACGCATCAACCTTCGTGTGCATTGCTAGGTGCACTATTTTTAGTGATCCCTTTGGCTGCCTGAAACACGAGAAGGCAATCCTGAAATGTACAAGCACATTCTTATCGCGACGGACGGGTCCGAGCTTGCCCACAAGGCCGTGGAACACGGCCTGAGTCTGGCCAAGGTCATTGGCGCGAAAATTACGGTCGTGAATGTTTCCGAACCGTGGACGGCCGTCATCCCAGGCGAAATGGGAATGGCTTTCCCGGTTGACGATTACGAGAAGGGCGCCAACGAGCGCGCGAGCGCAATCCTTGCCGCCGCGAAGGCCGAAGCCGACAAGGCCGGGGTGAGCTGCGACACCTTGCATGTGTCCGACGAATATCCCGCCGAAGGCATCATCACCGCAGCCAAATCGAAGGCCTGCGACCTGATCGTGATGGCGTCCCATGGCCGGCGCGGCATCTCTCGCCTGCTCATTGGCAGCCAGACCAACCAGGTCGTGGTCCACTCGGAGACGCCGGTCCTCGTGGTGCGTTGAGGCCTGAAGGGCGGCGGCAACGCCTTGGATATGACAGTGGCGCGGTCCGGTCTGGATCGCGCCACTGTTTTTGTTTGGCCTGCCAGTGTCCTGCGACGTCTGTCCTGCGACGTCCGCAGCATATCGTATCACGCCATCATGTCATTTTCCGACTTGTAACGTTTCCTCTTCCGGTGGAAACGCTCAGGCCGCAACCGCGACCCGGCGTATACGCCGCCCTCGCGGAGCGCCCAGGCGAAAGCTGCTGTGCCGCGTGAGCACGAACAGACCAGACCGATGCCGACTTTGCCGGGATTGGTCTACGGCGAACTCGTTGACAAATCCGAGAACACGCGGCGGAGGCGCGTTTTCTTTGACACCGTTTTGCCCTCGCGCCGCATATGCCGCTCGCTGCTGGCCGTGTGGCGGGGCCTGACGTGGCGCCTGACTTCCGGTGACGGTGGTACGACGACAGCCGGATGCACCGGTTGCTCGACAGCGGGCTTGACCGGCGCGGGAGGAGCGCCAATGCCGACGGCCATGCGGCCCAGCAGCGGCTCGCGCCGAACCTCGGCCGGACGCGCGATCGGAGCCGGGGCCGTATTCGTCGAGAGCGCAACGGTGACGCTGGGAGCCGTCTCGATCATGCGGACCCGGCGAGATTGATTGGCAGCCATCTCCTTGGCCGACGCACGATGGTGCCCTGCCGCCGCAGTATGAGTCGGTGTGGAACTGCGGACAGGCCGGTTCTCCGCAACCGTCGTCGTGGTCCACGAACCGCGGTTTACCGGCTGCGCCTGGACGTGGGCGACCGCGCGCGGCTTCCGGCTGGCCAGGACAGGCGCCGCCGGGGGAATGGCGCGCGCCTCGATCGACTTGTCGACACAGGAATTGCTCGAACCGCCTTCGCAGGTGCGCGAACACGCCTTGGAGCTGTGGCCCTGCAACAGCGTCAACAGGATGTAATCCGGCCTCTCGACCGGCAGGTTCACGCGAACGCTGGTGTTGAAGGCGCGCATGGCCGTGCGCGTTTCATCATTCCATACGCCATTGGCGTCGCTTGCGAGGCAGCCGACCCGGTGCAATTCACGTTGGATCGACCGCGCCAGCGGTGTGCCATTGGCCGCGAGCGAGCCGGTAACTGTCGTCGAAACAGGTGTCACCGCCGGGCTGGCCGCCTGCGGTTGCGCCACGCTCAGTGCCGTGGACGGCACGTCCGCCGCCCTCATCGGTGTTGGCGCCTGCGCCACGATCGACTTGTCTGTCATGGTACGCGCCGAAAAACGGCCGACCTGGGTCGCCTCGCCGCCACGCTCGGCCCGTACGGCATCACGCCCGTCGCTTGGGGGGGCAACCATGGCATCGACAGCCATGAATGCAGCCACAGGCAATCCTGCCAGCAGCATGCCACTGGCAAATGAGCGCAAATGCGAAACGAGGCGGCGGTTCATGACTAACCTCCATTCGGCCGCTGTTAACCGGCACCCCCTCGAAAGGGGCAGCCCCACGAAATAGAGCAACCACTACAGCTCTATCGAATCTGGTCTCCGGCGGCTAAGTCTTTCCAACAACATAGTGACCTTGGGACCTACCGCAAGCGACGCCCTTGATTGGTATGCGGATAAGTTCGTTCAAAGTTACCGCGTGTTGCATTTGGGACGCCAACC
>JBKDZY010000511.1:0-10631 GCA_047971765.1 Hyphomicrobiaceae bacterium
CAGCCCGATGGCCGGCATCACATGCGCATCCGCCAGCTTGGCGATCTTCGGGATCGGCAGCGCCCCTTCCAGCAGGGAGTAGGCCGAATGAACCCTCAAATGCACGAATTTCCTCGCGCCCTTGGGCAGCGTTGGCTTGCTGTCGTCTGATCGAATCGGTGCTTTCATGACCCCGTTCTACCACCACCCGCCGCCGCAGCAGACCTCTTGCCCCGCCATCCCCGCAATTCACTGTGCGCCTGCTGTCTCCATGCCGCACTGCCGGCGCATCGGCCCCTCTCCGCCCAATGAGGAAACCGTTCCCTGATGCAGATGCTGCAATTTTCGGCCCCAGGCCTTACCTTGTCGCAAACAGCTTGAACACCAGCCCGAGGGAGCTCCCTTTGACCAGAACCCTGCTCATTACCGGCGCATCGCGCGGCATCGGCGCGGCAACCGCCCGCCTTGCGGCAAAACGCGGCTACAATGTCGCCATCAACTATGCCGCCAACCAGGCCGCCGCCGAAAGCGTCGCGACCGACGTCACCAGGGCCGGATGCAAGGCCATCCTGCTGAAAGCCGACGTGGGCGACGCCGCACAGGTCCGCGCCATGTTCGCCGAGTGTGATCGCCAGCTCGGACGCCTCGATGCCTTCTTCAACAATGCCGGTGTCCTGTTCCCCCACAGGAAATTCGTCGACATCGGCGAAGACCAGCTTGACCGCATGATCGCGGTCAATCTCAAGGGGGCCTACATTGCCGCCCAGGAGGCCGCCCGCCGCCTGATGAAGAGCAATGGCGGCAACGGCGGCGCCATTGTCAACATGTCGTCGATGGGCGCGAAGCTCGGCGGCGCCGGCGAGTGCACCGACTACGGCGCCACCAAGGGCGCGATCGAAACACTCACCATCGGCATGGCCAAGGAACTGGCTGGCGAAGGTGTCCGCGTCAACGCCGTCCGCCCCGGCCTGATCGACACCGAGATCCATGCCAGCGCCGGTGAACCGGGCCGCGTCAAACGCCTGATGGGAACCGTGCCCATGGGCCGCGCCGGAACCGCCGACGACGTGGCCGAAGCCGTGCTCTGGCTGCTGTCCGACGCATCCGGCTACACCACCGGCAATATCATCGACATCGCAGGAGGCCGGGGCATATGACCCGACGCATATGGTCTGAACTTCATGGTTTCCGGGGCGTTGCATCCCAGGACGCATGGTGCCCTGACGCATGACCACGACCGGCCAGAGCCCCCGCATTTTCGATCGCGACCTCCTCGCCCGGCGACGGGTCCGCGCCGCCACCGAACTTGCAAGGCACGATTTCCTGTTCCGCTACGCCGCCGAGGACATGCTGGACCGTTTGTCGATCGTGAAGCGGCAGTTCCCGGTCGTACTCAATCTGGGTGGCGGACGCGCGGCATTGTCATCGGGACTGCACCGCCTGCCCGGAACCGAAACCGTGATCGAGGCCGATACCGCGCCCGAGCTGCTCGGCAACAACGTCCCCCATCAGGTCGTCCTCGACGAGGAAGCCCTGCCCTTTCCGGCCCACGCGCTGGACCTCGTGGCGTCGTGCCTGTCGCTGCACCTCGTCAACGATCTTCCGGGAACGCTGCTGCAGGTGCGCCATGCGCTGCGCCCGGACGGCCTGCTGCTGGCAACGCTGCTCGGCGGACGCACGTTGCATCAATTGCGCGACGCCATGCTGACCGCCGAGGTCGAGCTTGAAGGTGGTGCGTCCCCGCATGTCGCACCCTTCGCCGATGTGCGCGATCTTGGCGCACTGCTGCAGCGGGCCGGTTTCGCCCTGCCAGTCGCCGATACCGACGCTGTCGATGTCGGTTATGGCACCGCGCTCGAATTGATGCGCGACCTGAAAGGCATGGGCTGGACCAACATGCTTGCCGACCGCCAGCGCCGTTTCATGCGACGGGCGACGTTGATGCGGGCTGCCGAAATCTATGCAGAAAGATACGCCCGCCCCGATGGGCGCATCATCGCCACGTTCGAGATCATGACCCTCACCGCCTGGGCCCCGCACGCCAGCCAGCAGCAACCCTTGGCGCCAGGATCTGCCAGGACCCGCCTCGCCGACGCACTCGGCGTCCCGGAAAAGAAACCGGAATAGCGGGTCCCTTGGGCGGAAACACATGGGTTGCCGCCGGTTCGCACCGCATGCTGGATCGTGTCAGGCCACCTCTTCCGGCATTTCGAAGCGCGCATTGCGGTCGAGGAAACGATCGAGCACGTTCTTGATGATGCGGGACACGTCGTTGTCGAAATTGTTGTGTGGCAGCGATCCACAGAACGTGATCGACCCCGTCGAGAAGACCGCGCCATTGTTCGGCGCCTCGAAGAATGTCAGGTCCGCATGGATCAGATCCTTCGGACGCTTGCCCGGAATGGTCGTCAGATGGGTCAACTGCTCCTCTGGCACCAGAACCCACGGCGCCTCCGGCTCGTGTCCTTCGGAGCGGGCCAGCACGACGGCATGAGTTGGCGTGCCAAGCCGCACATCCGTCCGGTCAAGCTCGAAACCGGCCGCACCATGGCCGGAAAGTCCGTAGCCGCCGAACGTATCGTCGGAGACCCCTTCCAGGATCCATCCTGCCCGCGAACCGCGCGCCTCCGGCAGCACCCGGTAGTGATTGCCGACGAAATTGCCCTGCGCCGTGAAGCCCACCCCGCACAGGTTCTGCGGCGCGCGACCATTGCGCCGCCACAGTCCGCCGTATTCGCCATCGAAGGCATTGTAGTATTCGCCCGGCTCCGCTGCCCATGCCCGGATGCCACCTTCGCCGCGCCGGATCTCGATCACGGACGGAAGGGTCTTGTGACAGGCCACCTTCCAGTAGAAGCCATTGCCCCCCAGGTACATGAACCGGCCACCGCCGTCCCGGTAGGCTTCCAGCGCGTCGATCATGGCCGGCGTGTGATATTCCGGGTGCGAGCCCGTCATCACCACGGGATAGTCCTTGATGGCGCTCACACCGTCCTTGTCGAGTTCGTCATCGGTGATGAGGTCATAGCTGTAGCCCTGCTTCTCCAGCCACGCGATCAGATGCGTATCAGCCGGAAAATGCCTGAGCCCCGAGCCCCTGATCTTCTCGTCCGGATAGGTGATGTAGCCCGAACGCATGGTCAGCATCGGCCTCAGCCACGAGGCATGGCAGATGCCACTGCCATCCGTGTGGTCGTTGTAGGTCGAGTAGCCGTACTCGGGATGATCGTAGGCGTTGGCGGGATAGGCCCCTGTCCACTCGCGCGCCTGGGTTTCCCACAGCTCCCGCCACCATTTGGTCCGCGCCTCGGGCCGCGCATGATTGTGGTAGACGGTATAGGTGTAGGTCGAGACCAGCACACAGACATCCGCCGTCCGTTCGCCGCGCGGCGGCAGGACAATGAACGGGATATTCTCCTCGTCATCCCCCGCCTTGACCCGCACCGCATAGATGCCGGAACGCGTTCCCGCTGGCACCTCCCACGTGAAATCCGTCTTCCAACCGCAGTCGTAGAGATCGTCATCGTGGAAATGGATGGCGCCATACTGGTCCGGCGCATGGCGGAAGCACATCTCGCCGCCCATCCAGTTGGCCCCCTTCATCGCCCGCGCGGGCAGGTTGACCACTTCGCCATGCGCGCCCTTGGGCCCGATGTCGCTGATCCGGGTGCTGTCGAAGTCACGGGTGAAATCCCAACGCGCGATCAGGCCCGCCGCCGCGCTGCCGCCCGACATGACCGCCTCGACACCATCCGTCGGCACCGGACCGGCCAGCATGATCGGCGCCTCAATCTTGCCGTTGAAATGACCACGCACGGGGTGGCCGCCCAGCGCCCCGATATGCCAGGGCATGCTTGCCGGTGGCAGTTCGCCCCCCGCGGCCTCGACCTTCATCTGGGCTTCGGTCCACTTGCCGGCCACCTTGCCACGCTGCAGCCGAACCTGCGCCACGCTCAAGCTCTGGCGCGCGGCGTCATAACTGGCGACAACGCGATACCACTGGCGGTTTTCCATCGGCACCCGCGTCTTGACCCGGAGCGAGCCGAGAATGGCTTCGGCGCTGCCATCTTCTCCGACAGCCAGTGCAAAGCCCACCCGCGTATTGGGATCATAGGCCGCCAGCACACCATGCCGCCGCTTGGCTTCGGGCATCGTCGGCCAGATCGTCGCGATGAACGTCAAGCCCTTGCCCGATGACAGGTCGATGTCCTTCTCCACCACCCCATAGGAGCCGAGATGGATCGGCTGCGCATGACAGTTGTAGGCGCCTTCGATGGAGGAACTGACGGCATCTTCCAGAATTCCCGGCCCATTCGGGTTGGCGTCGGCACAGATGATCCGCACCAGCCGTGCGTCATAGGTGCCCTCATGCTGGCTTGAAATCTTGAACCCAATCTTCTCGCCGGGACGGACGGATAGGCGATCGGCATAGCCAGCAATCGGCAGCATGGTAGGGGCTCCTCAAATTTCCAACACTTGAGGAGTTGTGCCCCGTAACCTCGTGACGTCAAGAGGGCGATTGCCTGGAGCGATCACGATCGGACTATAGCGTTTCTGCTTCGGGCGGACGCACGCGCACTGGAACAGTCCGAAAGTGCCAACAACCAGTGTCGTGCCGTGCAGGCCTGAAACGGTCTCTTGGCACCGCTTCACTATGACCGCGGCGTCTTCACGATGATCTCGAACTGGCGCAGATCCGGGAAGAATGTCTTCAAGCCCTGCCCCATGCCCCACAAAAGAACCGTCAGCAGGATCAAGGCCGGAATCGCGGCAAACACCGCCTTGATGAAAAAAAACATCAGGTGGACGAAGGGAATCTTGAGCTGCGTGACCGTACCCGCCACCTCCATGGAAGGTGGGTAATCGTAGCCATAGGGATCAGGCGGGGCGTAATGCGGCCGGCTATCTTCGCGATAGCCGTTGTCCGGCGCCATCTGCGCCATTTCCCGCTCACGAGCTTCACGCTCTCTCGCTTCCTTCTCCCGCAGGACCGTGCGGGGCAAATCCTCCTCATCGGCAAAACGCGGCTCAACCATCCCAATCTCCGGCTCTCTACAATTACAACGGGCTGCGCAGCCGAGATACGCATCGGCAAAAAACGCCATACAACGCGAACCTGTAGGATCTTCGACAATCCTCACCCACGGATGCCTGACCATTATGACGAATTTCAGGTTGCCCGCGGGATCACTGTAGCATTCTTCGTGCCCGGTGCCGCGCACTTGGCAAGGTTTTACACAAAACCTCTCCCGGCAGATGTGTCACGCCCCATGCCCGGCAGCAGACACATGCGCGGGCACGCATCTGCCTCTTCTGCTGCAGCAGAAACGCGCAACACGGACCGGCAATCGCATCCGCCCTGCACACTTGACAGGTTCGCCGACCACGACGAAACCCTCCTTCAGGACGCCAGTGAACGGAGCACGAGCCGATGGACCTGAAGGGCCTGGTCAGGACGATCCCGGATTACCCGAAACCCGGCATCATGTTCCGGGACGTGACAACGCTGATGGCCGATGCGCAAGGCTTCAAGGCTGCCATTGCCCGGTTGGCCGAGCCTTACCACACCGAGCCTGTAGACCTGGTGGCCGGCATCGAGGCCCGTGGTTTCATCCTCGCCGGCGCCATTGCCGACCGCCTCGGCTGCGGATTCGTCCCCATCCGCAAGAAGGGCAAGCTGCCCTGGCGCACCGTTGCGGAAGAATACCAGCTCGAATACGGCACGGACACCGTCGAGATGCACGAGGATGCCCTGTCCCACGGCAAGCGGGTACTGCTGGTCGATGACCTTGTCGCCACCGGCGGCACTGCCATGGCCGGCATCAAGCTGATCCGCCGTCTCGGCGGCACCATCCTCGGCGCCGCCTTCGTCATCGACCTGCCGGATCTTGGCGGCCTCCGGGCCATCGAAGCCGAGGGCATCAAGGTGCACCGTCTCATGGCGTTCGAGGGACATTGACGAAGGGACGGCCGAGCGGGGCAGGATGAACGCCCGCGGATAACGGAGCGCAATCGTCATGCAGATCCTGGGACGTCCCTATCGCACCATCTGGCTCGCCGCCGACGGCTGGCGGGTGGAGATCATCGACCAGACGAAACTGCCGCACCGCTTCGAGACCACAACATTGACAAGCGTCGAGGATGCCGCCGTCGCCATCAAGACCATGCAGGTTCGCGGCGCACCGTTGATCGGCGCCACCACCGCCTATGGCATTGCCCTTGCCATGCGTGCCGATCCCTCTGACGACAACCTGGAGCGCCAATCACGGCATCTGGGCGCCCAGCGCCCGACAGCCGTCAATCTTCGCTGGGCACTGGAGGAAATGGGCCGTGTCCTCGTCCCGCTCGCCCCCCAGGACCGATGCCATCGCGCCTATCAACGCGCCGCCGAAATCTGCAACGAGGACGTCGAGACCTGCCGACGCATCGGCGTGCATGGCGTCGAACTGATCAGGGAGATCGCGACCCGCAAGAGCGGTCAGCCCATCAACATCCTCACCCATTGCAACGCCGGCTGGCTCGCCTGCGTGGACTGGGGCACCGCCACCTCACCGGTCTACCAGGCCCACGACGCGGGCATCCCCGTGCATGTCTGGGTCGATGAAACCCGGCCCCGCAACCAGGGCGCTGCATTGACGGCATTCGAACTCGGAGCACACGGCGTCCCCCACACGATCGTCGCCGACAATTCCGGCGGGCACCTGATGCAGCAGGGCGCCGTTGACCTGTGCATCGTCGGAACCGACCGCACCACGCGCAACGGTGATGTCGCCAACAAGATTGGCACCTACCTCAAGGCCCTGGCCGCCCACGACAACGGCATTCCCTTCTACGTCGCCCTGCCGCACTCCACCATCGACTGGCAACTGGATGACGGACACCGGATCGAGATCGAGGAACGCTCTCCCGATGAAGTCCTGAAGATGACCGGCCGCCTTGCCGACGGCACGGTCGCGACAGTCGAGATCGGCGCACCCGGATCACCCGCCGCCAATCCTGCGTTCGATATAACGCCGGCGCGCCTCGTGACGGGCCTCATCACCGAGCGCGGGATCTGCGAGGCAAGCGAAAACGGACTGCGCGCGCTCTATCCCGAAGTGGCGGCTTGACCAGCCCTACATGGCGATCGCACCACCACCCCACGCCGCGACTGCCACCCGGCCCGTGACCGCAAACGAGCCAGACCAATAGAGACTCTGCCAGAACCGGCTTGGCCCCGGCGCCTATTCCGCCGCTTCCTTTGTCTCGACAATGCCGGTGGGATTGCCGAAGCGCTCCACCATCACCTCCGGCAGCTCTTTGGACCGGTGCGTGATGCAGGCCCCCGAACGCACCCGGTAGGCATCATGCGCCTTGGCCGCAGGCGGTTCCACGCCACGTTCCAGGTCGCGCGCGGACTCCATCACCAGCCGCCGGAAATGCATGATGCCGAGATCGGTCGCCCCCAGATGCTCCCGCGTCCGGTCCGCGATGTCCCCCTGGCTGTCCTGCAACGCCGCATCCTGCTCCGAGACACCCTTGATGCCCGTGTAGCTGGAGGTGCGCTGCGCCGCCCTGTCGATCATGTAGTCGTTGAAACGCCCCCTCAGCGGCACATGGTTCTCGTCGATCTCCGCGAAGATCGCCCCGCCATTGGCATAGCTTTCGCGCTCCTCGTCGGTCAGCGGGCGCTCCGGATTCCAGGCATAGCAGTAGATCCAGCAGTTGCGGTCCGAGAACGGCACGAAGGTCTGACCGAAAATCGTCTGCCCTGGCAGCGCGCTCGGCGTATAGGAGTGGAACGGCATCAGGAACTGCGCGATCCGCCAGTAGAGATCTTCGCCTTCCGTCACCCGCCCGCCGCCGACAACCAGCCCTGCCTCATGCGGCAGCACCTTGATCACCGGCCTCGGATCCTTCGCGATCCAGCGGGTCAGGTCCCCGGTCATGCGGCTGATCGGCATGACGAGATGCTTGTCCACATCAAGCTCTTCGTCGGCCTTCTTGTCGAACACCAGATGCGTGTAGGTGAAATGGGCTGTGTCGATAGAGCCTTCGAGCGCCTGTACCCAGTTGCAGTCCTGCCACTTCTTGGAGACGAAACGATGCGATGGCGGCACCAGCGCCAACTCCATCATCGGCAGCTCGGGCATGACCTCGGCTGGCCCCATGTAGGCCCAGATCATGCCGCCCCACTCCCGCGCGGGATAGGCCTTGATCCTGATCTTGTCCTTGGCGTTGAGATCCGGATGGGCGGTCGGCATGTCAACGCAGGCGCCGGTCACGTCGAACTTCCAGCCGTGATAGACGCACCGGATTCCGCATTCCTCGTTGCGCCCGAGCCAGAGGCTCGCCCCCCGATGGGGACAATACCGGTCGATGACACCGACCCGGCCGCTGCTGTCACGGAAGGCCAGCAGCTCCTCGCCCAGCACCGTGATGCGCTTGGGCTCGCCATCCGGTTCCCCAAGTTCCTCCGACAGCAGAACCGGCACCCAGAACCGCCGGATCAGCTCTCCCATCGGCGTGCCAGCATCACTTTGGGTCAATAACCTGTTGTCCTCGGCTGTCAGCATTGGCGCCTCCCAACTGTTTCTCGTTTTGATTTGCCGGCCAGTTTGCTTTGCCGAGGTCCCACCGTCAATTTGATCTCGATCGCCCCGGAGCTTGCCCACGGGACTACTCTGGGTAGTCAGCCGTTGCAGCCATGTCTCGAGCAGGCTCCAAAACACGACTTTCCAACAGCTTTCTCCAGACCCGCCCTTGGTTCACGCGGCAAGTTGGCGGAAGACGGTCCAAAGGTACGCGGAAAAAACCAAGGAGGCCGTCTTGAGCTTGCTATTCAGTGTTCTTTACGCAGCCCATGCCCGCGGCACTCATCACAAGCTGGCATTCGATGGCTTGCGCTTTCTTGATGGCCCCGATGCCGAACGCTGGACCCGCGTCTTCCTGAAACACGCCGAGCCGTTCATGGAAGGGGCCAAGGCGCCAGACAACGTTTTCAAGGACTTCAAGAACCACGTCCTGCATCCGCGCGAAGGCTTCTGGGGCGGCGCGCCTGAAACGGCACGGCTGTGGTACGACAAGCTTCTCACCGCGCTCCAGGTGGAGGATTGGCCGGCCGTCGCCTACACCGCCGGCGTCCTGAGCCATTACGTCACCGACCCCGCCCAGCCTTTCCACACGGCCCAATCGGAAGCCGAGAACGCCATTCACCGTGCTTTCGAATGGAGCACGTCGAAATCGTATCCGGTGTTGTGGAAAATGGGGGCGGATGAACTGGTGCCCGCCATCGTCATACCCAGTCAGCCGGAGTGGGTGCAGGAGCTGATCCGTCAGACCGCCGCGCACTCCAACCGCTACTACGAGAAACTGATTGCGCACTATGACATCAACAAGGGTGTCGTGGATCCGCCGTCGGGCCTCGATCATGTCTCCCAGCGCATCCTGGCGCGCCTGCTGCGGACGGCGGCAACCTTGTACTCCGCGATCCTGCAACGCGCCATCGTCGAGTCCGGCGCCCAGCCCCCTGAAGTCTCCCTGACCGTGGATACCGTGCTGGCAACACTCCAGATCCCGCAGAAATGGCTGCTGAAGCGCATGGAGGACAGCGAGGAGCGCAAGCTCGTCGAGCAGATGTACGATGAATTGCGCGAAACCGGCACGGTCGAGACAAACCTGTCGGAAGACGACCGTCAGGTTCGCACGCTCTACGCCAGGGAGGTCCTGGCTCCGAGATTGAAAGGCGCTTCATCGGGCCGCCCTGCCACATCCGCGCCGGCAGCCACCGCAGAGCCTGCCCAGGCCTCGACCGCGCGATCCGCACCGGCGTCATCCGGCACACCTGCCGTGCTGCCACCGGCCCAGCCCCCCAGGACTGACCTCGCGCCGATGCAGGCACCGATGACCTCCATGCCGATCTTCATCATGAGCGGCCAGCCGGCACCGGCCAACGAGACGACGCAAGCGCGCACACAGGTCACGCCTGCGACCCGGCCGACACCGGCCGAGACCACCCCCTCCCCGGCAACCGCCAAGCTGGAGCCGGCGAAGACGGTGGAGAGCAGTGAAACGAGATCCGCACCGCCGAAAATTCCGGCCAACGTGCCACCTGCCCTCAAGTCGGCGCCCGCAGCGGAGAAAACAGCCACCACCTCCACCTCCGTTCCCTCGACCGGTTCACGACCGGCGCGCCCGGATACCTCTTCGCCACGCCACAGCGACGCCAAGGTCACACGCCTCGAGCCATCCGAAGACAGGGAACGCGGCCCGCGGCTCAAGCGCGAGGACAATGTCGTTGACGCGCCCTCGATCGGCCCACGCATGGCCGAACGTCTCGAAGTGCTCGGCATCACGACGGTGGACGACCTGCTGAAGGCCGATGCCGCCAGGATCGCCAACGACCTGAAGCTGAGCTACGTCAACACAGCCAATGTCGCGGACTGGCAGGCGCAGACCACCCTGGTCTGCACCGTGGCCGACCTCACCGGCACCGGCGCGCAGCTCTTTGTCGGCGCAGGCTACCGAACCGTTGACGCCATTGCCGAAAAGGCACCGGAAAAGTTCTGCGCCGACCTGCTCAAGTTTGCGGGCACCTATGCGGGCCAGCGCATCCTCCGTAATGTCAAGCCGCCCGACGTCGCCCGGATCAAGGCGTGGGCCGAGGCGGCCCG
>JBKDZY010000512.1:0-1973 GCA_047971765.1 Hyphomicrobiaceae bacterium
TCGAAGGGAGAAAGAAGCCGCACCTGGGGATCGCCAACCTCGGGCCTGGCATCAAGCACGCTTGGCAAAAGCCAGTGGGGCACGTCGTCAATGCCCTCGATGGTGACAGGCAGCAACAACTTCCGCTTCACGCGCCCCTCGATCACCGCGCGCAGGGCAGACTTGCGTCCAGCGTCGAGATAGCAGGTGGAATCGAGACTGATCACCCCTTGCGCCAGCAGTGCACGGTCGAGCAGGTAGTCCAGAACCTGCAGCTCAGTTGCGGGTCGCGGCTTCTGCTGCCAATCAAAATGACGATCCGTCAACTCGTAGCGCTTGAGCATTCCGACGCGCTCATTGACCGTGACGTCGCCAGAATGAAACGCCATCTGGAGGGCGCGTCTTGATGGCTTGCGGCTGGCCCACGCATGGTCCTTCTCAACCAGCACATCATCGTCAATGTCGCGGATGCTGATTGGCCCATCGCGGCGAATACGCGACAGAACCTTGCGCACATGTGCAGGCTCGACCTTTGCAAACCGCGCATCCGGTGAACGGCGGTGGCGGCGCATGGCCGGAAGAAAGAAGCGAAAATCACGGGTTGGCACATAGGACAGCGCGTGCGTCCAGTACTCGAACACGGATTTGTCGCGCGCTTGCAGAAGGTCGAGATGTTGCCGCTTGTACCCGGGGATGCGCGTGAACAGGATATGATGATGGCACCGCTCGATCACATTGATGGTGTCGATCTGCACATATCCCAGATGCTCGACTGCCCGAAGTACCGCACCAGGACCGTGACCGAACGGCTCGAAACAATCGATCCTCTGGGCCCGGAGCCAGATGTCAAGGGCCTGTCGCCGGCTGAGGCGCACCGCCGGTCCGCTCTTGCCAGCCCCACTTGCATGCGGTCGCCACCCGGTGCTCATCGTGAACCAGCATCCCTCCGAAAACCTCAGCCCGTCGCACCCTGAAGCTCGGCGGCAATTTGCGGCAGCGCATCGCGCCATAGCTCCGGCGGCTGCGCACCCGAGATCGCATACTTGTTGACGACCAGGAAAAATGGCACACCCTGGACGCCCATGCGGATAGCCTGGTCCTCGAGATCGAGCACGGCATCCAGGATCGCATCGTCTTCAAGCGCCCTCCGCGCACCGTCCACGTCCAGGCCCGCCTCACCTGCCAGCGCAAGCAGCTCGGACTTGCTGCCAATATCCCGGCCTTCCTCGAAATAGGAGCGGAACAGCAGGTCTACCAGGCCGTTCTGCGCCGCGCTCCCTTCCCGCTCGGCCTGCCAGATCAACCGGTGAGCCAACCGCGTATTGGGCGTGCGCTTCATCTTGTCGAAGGCAAACGAAATACCAATCTCGCGGCCGACTTCGGCCATCCGTTCGTCGATCTCCCGCGCCTTGTCCGCACCGAACTTGCGCAACCGGTACGCGGCCCGGTCCATGCCCTCCACCGGCATGTCCGGATTGAGCTCGAACGGCCGCCACGAGATCTCGATCCGCTCGGGCATCCCGGGACTGCCGGCCGCCACCTCGAAGCGGCGCTTGCCGACATAGCACCAGGGACAGATGACGTCAGAATAGATGGTGATCGCAAAGCGCCCATCCTGATTGTCGTTGGTGGCCTCCAAGTGGCTCATGTCATCCAGTCTCCCGGTTGCGCGCACGTTGCAAAGCCGGCGTCCCGCGCGACCAGATCCAAGGCGCTTCAGGCCTCCAATCTAGGGACAGGAAGGCGCCCTGTCGAGGCAGGCTGGGTCCCGGAACAGGCGAAAGTTTCAGCATTGGCCGGAAGTTGCGCTGACAGCGCTTGCATCGGTAGCGCTTCGATGCTCGCATGGCATCAGGATTCCGGCGTCAGGCGCAGCAGGCGAACCTGTTGCCCCAGGCATCGTGGAAAAGAAGGCGAAAAGAATGCAACTCAAGGACAAGCACGTCATTGTCACCGGTGCGGCCAGCGGCATTGGCGCAGCCCTGGCCCGCCGC
>JBKDZY010000513.1:0-1593 GCA_047971765.1 Hyphomicrobiaceae bacterium
TGAAGCCGCACAGCCCGCTCGGTGTCATGCCGTCCGGTGCTCTTTCAAGATGCCGATGACCTGTTCTTCCGTGAACTATAATCGCTTCATTGGCGAACTGCGCACGATCCTCGAATGGACCGCGCGGCAAGCGATTGGAAAGGCGGGTAAAAAGACAAATCCCGCAGCGTCAGCTACGGGTTTGTCGGTATTGTTGGTTGCGTGGGCTCATACCAAACTTAGCTCGCTGTTAATTGCCCGCGATCTATTCGGCACCGGCATAAAGCCGCCAACGCCCTGATTTCAATAGAAACTCAGGACCGCTTGGTGTGTTTCGCTAACGTCGAGAGTGACCGGCCAAAAGGCTGGCTATGGAAGGAAGAAAAAAGAAATCCCGACCTGCTCCATTGTCGATCCGGTTGTCGGGTCAGGAACGCGAGAGGCTTGAATTTCGCGCAGGCAAACTGCCCCTAAGCACGTATATTCGTGGCGTCCTCTTCGACGAAGACCGCCCCAGCGTGCGCACGTACGGGCGCAAGGCGCTGGCGGATCGGGCCGAAGGGGCCCGCATCCTCTCGACCCTTGGACGCGCTTCCCTGACCGTCAATCTGGCGTCGCTGGCCGATGCCGCGCAATCGGGAAGCCTGATCGCGGATGAGGCCACGGTTAGCCGTATCATCGAAGCCTGCGACGATCTCGCCGCCATTAGGGCCATGCTCCTGCGGGCGCTTGGCAAGCAGGTGGATGGATCGGAGGTTGATGACAACGCCCCGTCCTGATCCCCGCCTTCCTCAGGGCGGCAAAGCCCTCGGAGGATCATGACCGATGATTCTCAAAGGTTCGCAGCGCGGCGGCGCTGCCCAGCTCGCGCATCATTTGATGAATGACCGCGACAACGATCATATCGAACTGGTCGAACTGCGGGGCTTCGTGGCGGGTGATCTGTCCGGCGCGCTCGAAGAGGCGCATGCGATCTCCAAGGCCACGCGCTGCCAGCAATTTCTGTTCAGCTTGAGCCTCAATCCCCCAAAGGATCAGGACGCCGGATTCGAGGCAATCATGGACGCGGCGGACGCCGCCGAAGAGCGGTTGGGTCTAACCGGCCAACCGCGTGCGGTCGTCATCCACGAAAAGCAGGGCCGCAGGCATGCGCATGTCGTGTGGTCGCGCATCGACGGGAACGAGATGAAGGCGATCAACCTGCCGCACTTCAAGAACCGTCTGCGCGATCTATCCAAGGAACTTTATCTCGAACATGGCTGGGAGTTGCCGGACGGCCATCGCGAGAATGGCTGGAAGAACCCGCTCAACTTCACGTTGGCGGAATGGCAACAGGCCAAACGCCTTGATCTCGACCCGCGCGAGATCAAGCAGATGTTCCAACAAGCTTGGGAGCGGTCGGACGACCAGAAGAGCCTGAAGCACGCGCTTCAAGAACACGGTTTTCATCTGGCGCGCGGCGACCGGCGCGGGTTCGTGGCGGTCGATATCCACGGTGAGGTGTTTTCCCTATCCCGCTGGGCGGGCGTCAAAACAAGGGCCGTGCGCGAACGCCTCGGCGAGCCGGACCAATTGCCGTCCGTGGACCAGACCCGCGAAACGATCCGCAACACG
>JBKDZY010000514.1:0-7268 GCA_047971765.1 Hyphomicrobiaceae bacterium
CAGAATGCGCCGGCCGCACAAGATGCAACACCGCAGGATGGAAAAAACAGCGCCGGAAGATTTTATTTGACGTCAATCGATGACCGATCTCGGCATCTATGCTATCCACAATTTGCAACCAGAATGGCGGTCATCCGCCAGGCCCCTGGGACAGGGCGCAGGGATAGGGCTGCAACTTCTTGGGTTGCGAGCGTATTGCGTGGGAGAGTGCGCGTAATGTTCACGAAGAAACCTGACAAGGAGTCGTCGGTATTCGATCTCGGTCGGACGACACCTCCATCGCCACCAAGCGGACCGATGCCGACACATTCCGCGGCAGCGTCACGCCAGTCGACAGGCAGCAAAGGTGGCGACTCCCATATCGGATCAGATCTCACCATCATTGGAAATCTCGTTTCCAAGGGTGAAATCCAGGTCGATGGCGAAATTCAGGGCGACATCCACGGCGCCAATGTGGTGATTGGCGAGAGTGCGCAGATCACCGGTGGCATCGTTGGCGACGAGGTCATCGTACGCGGTACGGTGATGGGCTCGATCCGTGGCAAACGGGTCATCCTCCAGTCGTCCAGCAAGCTCGAAGGTGACATCTTCCATAGTCAGCTCGCGATCGAGCAGGGCGCCTACTTTGAAGGCAAGTCCCGACGGATGGACGACCCGATCAACGCCGCACCGGGCCACGATGTACCTCTCCCGGCAGAAATGCACAGCCATACGGAAACAGGCGCCGATAACTGATCGGTTCTCGCCACGCCTTTATCGGCGACATCCAAGCCTGCCACTGCCTCGCGCCATGGTGGGCTTGCTCATTTCTGGGCCTCACCCGATCCGTCTGCCCTTGACCCCGACGCCACCAAACCAAATTACCGCCGTAGCGGTTCTCCGCTCTCCTTGCGGCCCGCCGCTTATCCCCCGCACCCGTGCAGGACCAAGCCTTTAGCCCGGCGCGATCCGCGAGCGCAATGACCTACCGCTTCCGGAAAGACAGCGATATGCTAGTGTGGTGATCAAGAAATTCGCCGTCATTTGGGTGCAACCTCATGGCGAATTTTCCGATCAGAACCACACGAGCAAGTCATTGTTTCCAGTGTTCTTGTCGACCGCGAAGTTCATACGAATATGCAGTCTGAACTGGCGAACTTCGCGATCGGGACACCAGGATGTGGACATATTGACCAGGTGCCGAATTCCCAGCACCGGCATCAGCAAGCGGCGAGGAAAACGACCATGCAGACATCCGGTTCGGAAGCCATCCAGGCAGAGGCTGTCACCCGCGGTTTGGCGGGATGGACATCGGCCTTCAATTCAGGCGCGACAACACAATCTGCCGACACATGGGCCAAGCACGCACTTCTCGATTGGTTCGCGGTAACGATCGCCGGCGCAAGAGAGCCGTTGGCCGAGATCATGGCCACCGAATTCAGGTCCTCCACCTCCGGCCCGTGCACGATCATCGCAAGCGAGTCGAAAGCGTCGCTCCATGACGCGGCCCTGGTCAACGGCGCGGTCAGCCACGCCCTCGACTACGATGACGTCAACCAGCTCATGCACGGACACCCGACAGCCCCTGTCGCCGCCGCTGTTTTGGCGCTTGGCGAGGCCATGGGAGCCAGCGGTCGCGATGTCCTGACGGGCTTCATTGCCGGTTATGAAGTCGAATGCCGCCTGGGCGACATGGTCGGCGATGACCACTACGAGCATGGCTTCCATGCCACCGGCACGATGGGCACCTTTGGCGCTGCCGCCGGTGCAGCCAACATGCTGAAACTCGATGCCGAGCGCACCGCCATGGCGCTTGGCATCGCAGCCTCCGAGGCATCAGGCCTGAAGATCAATTTCGGCACGATGACGAAACCACTGCACGCCGGCAAGGCTGCCATGAACGGCCTCATGGCGGCCCGGCTTGCCGCCCGCGATTTCACCGCCCGTCCTGATGCGATCGAGGCCGCCCAGGGCTTCGCCACCACCCAGGCGCCGGGCTTCAAGCCCGCCCCGGTGCGTCCCGATGCGAACGCCCCCATGGCGGTCGAGTCGAACCTCTTCAAGTATCACGCAGCCTGCTATCTGACCCACTCGCCAATCGAAGCCATCCGGGAGTTGAAGAGAAAACACAATCTGGGTCCCGACGACATCAAGCTCATGACCCTGCACATCGACCCCGGTCACCTCAAGGTCTGCTGCATTCCCGAGCCGAAAACCGGCCTGGAAATCAAGTTCGCCCTGCCACACCTTGCAGGCATGGCGCTCGATGGTGTCGACACCTCGGCCCTTGGCACCTACTCCGATGAGAACGCGAACAATCCGCGCTACATCGAAATTCGCAACCGCATCAAGTTGGCGCCCGAACCACGCGAAGGCCGCGCCCGCCATGGGGCAGACGTATCCGTCGAACTCAACGATGGCCGCAAGCTGCACACATCGATGAATGTCGGCATTCCGGCTGTCGATGTTTCCGGCCAGGAAGAAAAGCTCGTCGCGAAGTTCAATTCGCTCGCCGAGCCTGTCATCGGCCGCCAACGGGCGAAGACCGCGCTCGACATGATCATGCGGTTCGAGCAGCTTCCGGGGTTGAAAGCCCTGATGGAGGCCGTTGCCTGATCGCAGACCTGATAGCGTTTCCACCCAGACCTGAAACGCTATAATGAGCAGCCACAAAAAGAACGGCCACCGGATACCCCGGTGGCCGTTCTGCGTTTCATCTGACCGCATCCTTCAGGGGAAGAACCAGGATCGGCAATACCTCAGCGGAAATGAGAGACCCGCCGCGCCTGCTCGATGACGACCCGCGCGTTGTTGTCCAGCTTGTCACCCGCAGGCCCACCGCTGACCAGCCGATCCGGGCTGGACCAGAGCGGAAGCCGCGGACACCCCTCGCAACCTTCCTTGTAGGCCATCACCGTCCGCCCGTTCTGTTTGGGATCGACGTAGCCATGCGCATAGGAGGTTGCCAACGCATTCTTGTCCACAAACCGGTCATGGCGCGCACCAAGGATGTGGCCGAACTCATGCGTCAACGAGTAGGACAACGCCGCACACTCGTGATGGACCACCGCATAGGCCTCTTCCGGCCCCGGCGCGACCCGTGTCGTCAACCCGCATCCCGTCGGACTGTCGACAACCAGGATGACCGCATCCGCCTTGTACTTGTCACGCATCGGAGGCACGTCTTCCAGGTAGCCATCGCCACGATCGACCATGCGCCAGACATGATCGAAATGGACGGCGCCGGTCTCGTCGTAATCGACCTGCTGGGTATGGACGAGGTGAACGTCGATATCCTTGATGCCACTCGCCTTGAAGGACTGGTTGGTCTGGTCGATGATCGGGCGGATGAGTTCCGTCTCGATGTTCGCGTAGTTGCGCGCAGCCTTGGCCGTATAGACCACCATGAGGTCGATCACGACAGGCTCCGACTCGCCTTTCACCGGCGGCGGCAGCAGCGCTTCCGGCGTACCGGACCGCTGGCCAATGATGTCCTTGAACATCAGCGCGCGCTTTTTCATCTTCTCGCTGCCACCATTGGCGATCTCATCGATCCTGCGCACCAGCGACATGTCCGAGAAACCGTGGTCTGCCGGCAGCTTGTTGGGATCGATCTTGGCCATCGCCATCAGGCCCTGCCCCAGAGGACGCAGCCAGTACTTGAACTTGTTGTATTCGATCTCGCCCGTTATCTGGCCTGACCGGCCGATATAGATGTTGTATGCCCCTTCGGTCCCGTCCACTTTCCCTCGCCAGACCAGCATGTCCTTCTGCAGGTCCATGCTGACAAGGCTCGCCTCGATCGTGATTTTTCCATCGAACACGCTTTTGAGCTTCGTCGCGACCTTGGGCGCCGGTCCTTTTCCCTTCCAGTCGGGCATGACGCCCGTCTGTGTGACCTCGAAGTCCGACAGTTGGATGAGCTGCAATTCAACCGCAGATGCGAGATTGCCGATCGCCGAGACAAGCTTCTTCTGCAGCCCGGTCAGGTTCGTTTGGGATTTCTGCCGGAGTTTATCGTCCGCGTGCCATTTCCCGTGAAAAATGATGGTCGCACCCAGCTTGACCGCCAGGTCGTGCATGGCCGGCGCATCGCTCCGTTTGAACGTCCAGACTTCACCGCCGTAGAACGGGATCGGAGTCTTGCTGAAAAGACCTGCGCGCTGCCTCAGCGACCGATACTCGACGCTGTCGTGAGGCGGCAGAAAAGCGATAAAGGCGCTGATCATCTCATCCTTGGCGGCCGCCGGTGCTTTCGCCTGTCCCTGGGCTGCCGCCGGATCGCCACCGCCGAATAGTGCCACAACCACCAGCGCCACGCACAACCACGCGCGCCTGGTCATCATGCGAAAAAACTTCGTTGCATACATGATCGCTTCTTCCAGTCCTTGCCACGAAAGGATTGCAACCCGACTGTCACACAGCCTGTCTGTCGAAACCTGGCCCCGCTGACCTGCCCCAGACACGGCGGCCAGCGAGACCCTGCACCGGCCCGGCTATCCTTGCGTGCCTCGCGCACATGGAATTGGGCCGGCCACCAACTTGCGCAAACCTCTACTTCGGCAGTTTACCCACAACGGAGATGTTGATCTTCTCTGGATCCAGCACCCGGTGGCCCACGCGCTTCATGTCGTCGATCTTGACGGCATCGATCTCCGCGTTCCTGCGCCCGATGTACTCCGGCTGCCGCCCTTCGATCCACAAGGTCAGCAACGACGATGCCAACTTCGAGTTGGTATCGAAGTCGAGCAGATATGAGCCTGTGAGATACTTCCGGGCGTTGTCGAACTGGGCCTGGGTCGGTCCCTGTTCATTGAACTTCGCCAGAGACTTCTTCAACACATCCAGCGCCGGCATCATGTTCTCGTTCTTGGTGGACATGCCGCCCAGGACGATCGAGGCAACCGAGTCATCAATGGTGCTCAACGAAACCGAATAGGCAAGTCCACGCTTCACGCGGATCTCGTCCATCAGGATCGAGTTGAAATCGCCACTACCGAGAATCTGGTTGATGATCTCCATCGCCGCGAAATCGGGATCACCCGGCGGCACGCTGGTTCCGCCAAACGCCGCCGTCGCCAGCGGCTGGTTCTGCTCCAGCACCTGCACCTCGGCCACATGCTTCATCTTGGCAGGGGCAACCTCGTCCAGGGTCGCCTTCTCCGGCAACTCGGCAAAAAGCTTGTCCACCGCTGTCTTGACCGCATCGGCCGTGATGTCACCGACAACCACGACCCTGAGCACATCACGCGCGATCAGCCGCTTGTGCTGCTTGACAAGCTCGTCCCGCGTGATCGCGCGGACGCTGTCCGAGGTGCCTTTCGTGCGCCTGCCATAACGCTGCGCCGGAAATGTCGTCTTGTACCAGTTGTGGAACACCTCGCTGCGCGGGTTTCCTTCCATCATCTCGAGATCGGCGAGACTCTGGGCCTTGACCCGGTCGATGGCATCCTGGTCGAAGCGAGGCGCGGAAAGGGCAAGACGCACCAGTTGCGACGCCTTCTCCAGATGCTTCGGCAGGACGTCGAGACCGCCGTAGACCTGGTCCCGTGCCGTCGAGAAATCGAGCTTCGCCCCGATATCCGCCATCTCCCGGGCGAAGGCTGAGGAATCGAGATCTCCCGCCCCTTCGCCGAGCAGGCTGGTCATCGTCTGGGTCAGTCCGGTACGGCCATCCGGGTCCTGCAGCGCGCCGCCCTTGAACGCGAACCGGAACGCGATCAGCGGAATCGCATGCTCTTCGGTCAGCCAAACCTTGATGCCACCCGGCGTCGTCAGCTTCTCGACCTTCGGGGAGTAGCCCTCCGCCACTGCGGATTGCGGCGAAAGCGACATGACGGATCCGAACGCACACGACACAGCAACGGCGCATGTGATCGGGAATGAGAAGTAGATGCCTCGCATTCGTCCAGCCTTCTCATTGAATGCTTCACTCGTTTCGAATTTGACCATGCGGGTTTGCGCCTCGATCACTGCGGCTTGATCAGGTAACCGGTGATCGACTCGTTGATGTTGAGATACGTCTTCGCGGCATCGAGAACATCTGCGGCTGTCACCTTCATGATGTCGGGCAGTTCGGCCTCGACATCGGCAACGGTCAAACCGAAATCCAGGGCCTGGCCATAACGCTTTGCCCGCGCCTCCTGGTTGTCTGTGTTGAACACATAATTGGTTTCAAGCACGGTCTTCGCGCGCTGCAGCTCCTTCTCGGAGACGCCAGTGCTGATCAGCTCCTTGATCGTCTTGTCGAATTCCGCTGCAAGCTCCTTGGGACCGACCTTGCCACGCGCAACGGCGAGCAGCGCCATGCGGCTCTCGTCCAGGCCACCACCTTGATAGTCGGCCCCGGCCTGCGCCGCGACCTTGTCCGTCAGGACCATTTTCCGGTAGAGCCGCGAGGTATCGTCACCACCGAGGATACGGGCCAGGACGCTCAGGGCTGCGCGCACCTTGGGCGGCCCCGTCAATCCCGGCACTCGGTAATAGCGCAACACGATCGGTGCGCCCGCCCGTGCGTCCTCCACGGTCACATGACGCGGCGCCTTGTGCGGCGGCTCCTTGGCTCGGTGACGCGGCTTGATATTCGGATTGCGTGGAATCTTGCCGTAGATCTCCTCGGCAAGCCGCCTCACCTCATCGGGCGTCACATCGCCGGCCACGACCAGAATCGCATTGTTCGGTCCATAGTGCGCCTTGTAGAAGGCCTTCTCGTTGGCAAGCGTCAATCCCGCAATCGTCTTCGCCGTGCCTAGCACCGGCCGGCGGTAGGGACTCTTGTCATAAAGGCCTGCCAGCATCTTTTCGTTCAGCGCGCTGATGGGGTTCCCCCCGATCGTTCCGCGCCGCTCCTCCTGGACGACAGATCGCTCCGTAGTGACCTCTTTGGGGACGAATTGCAGGTTGGCCATGCGGTCGGCCTCCAGCTCCATCATCTGCTTGAGGTTCTTCTTGTCCGTCCTCTGGTAGTAGGACGTCGTGTCGTGGGTCGTGTGGGCGTTGTGGCGCCCCCCTAGCTCCGTCACGATCTTGGTGAAATCACCCGTCTTGTGATGGGTCGTCCCCTTGAACATGAGATGCTCGAGAAAATGCGCCGTACCGGCCATTTTCGGCGGATCATCTGCAGCGCCGACCCGATACCAGACCATATGCGTCACCACTGGAACGCGGTGATCCGGAATGACGCAGACCTCCAGCCCATTGGCGAGCTTGAACGATGTCACGCCGCTATCCGCTGCACGCGCCTGATGTGGTGTCAGGAAAATGAGCATGAAGGCCGTCATGACGGCAAG
>JBKDZY010000515.1:0-2162 GCA_047971765.1 Hyphomicrobiaceae bacterium
GAGGCACCGGATTCCACGGTTTCCGAGATCGCCTTGAATCCGACCCAGGTGCCGGAAAAGCGGGACAGCGCATAGCCGTATTCCCCGAAAGCCAGGTATTCCGCGACCGATGCCGGGTTCAGCACCGGCATGGACCACGACATGAACGCCACGTCCGACTGATGGGGCATCGATGACGAGACGCAGCCGTGATCGTCCCCGGCCACGACCAGAACGCCGCCCTTCGGTGCGCTGCCATAGGCATTGCCGTGATGCAGCGCATCGCCCGAACGATCGACGCCCGGACCCTTGCCATACCACATGGCGAAGACGCCATCGACCCGTGCATCGGGATCAAGGATGGCCTGCTGCGAGCCGAGCACCGCAGTCGCGCCCAGATCCTCGTTCACTGCCGGCAGGAAGGTGATATCATTTGCCGCCAGCCGCTTCTTTGCGCGCCACAGCTCCTGATCGACGCCGCCGAGGGGAGAACCGCGATAGCCCGAAACGTAGCCCGCCGTGTTCAGCCCCGCCACGCGGTCGCGCCGTGCCTGATCCAGCAGGATCCTCACGAGTGCCTGCGTTCCGGTCAGGAAGACCCGCCCGGTTGTGGCGTCATAGCGGTCTTCCAATGCGTAGCTTTGCGGGGTCGGTTGATCCAGCATGGCGAGCCTCCCATTATCCTCGCGATAAGGATAGGCCGAATTTCATGGTAAATTTGGTCTATGATGATAATCATGAATCCAATGTTCGGAAAATTTGACCGCAAGAAGTGGCATGGCTGGCAAGATTGACCTTCATGATGTGGATCGCGCCATTCTGCGGGCGTTGCAGCAGGATTGCCGGCTGTCCAATGCCCAATTGGCGGAACGTGTGGGCCTGTCGCCCTCGGCCTGCTGGCGGCGTGTCCGCATGCTGGAGGAAGGGGGCGTGATCTCGGGTTACGCCGCAACCGTTGACCCGGATTGTGCGGGTCTTGAGTTTCACGCCATCGTTCATGTCCGTCTGGCCCGCCACGATCGGGGGGCAGTGCAGCGCGTCATGACCGAACTGACCGTGCGGCCTGAGGTTGTCGAATGCTACGCGACCACCGGGCAATATGACTATCATTTGCGGGTGCTCTGTGCCGATATGACGGCCTACCGGCATTTCCTGGACGATTTCCTGTTCCGTCTGCCTGCCATCGAAAGCGCGCAGACCAATGTCGTTCTGGAATCGATCAAGCGGCGCAGTGTCGTGCCAGTCTGATCGGAACGACCTGGTGGATTTTTTTTTTCAAACCCGCGTGCGGCGCAGGCCCCAGGTGCATCCGATGGTCCAGACGAGGTTGAACAGCAGGTTGCTGAATGCGGCCCCCTCGACCCCGAACATATGAACGAGGGGCAGGAAGGACGCAGCGAAGATCAGGGTCGAGCCGAGCGTGACCGAAACCAACAACCTGTCCTTGCCCATCGACAACAGCGCCGGGTTCAGTGCAACGCCCGAGGCAAAGACGATGGACGAAATCAACAGGATGTTCATCACCGGCCCGGCCCCGGCATATTGCGGACCGAAGACGGCGCGTATGATTGGCTCGATATTCAGCATGACCGGGATGGCGGCGATAAGTTGCAGGATCAGGATCGCCACGGAAACGGTCAGGATCAGGCGGTTGAACTCGGTCCGCTTGCCCTGTTCCCACAGGCGCGACAGTTCGGGATAGATGACCTGCCGCACCGGCCCGGCCAGCTTGGTCACCCGATTCATGACCCGCTTGCCAAGCTGATAAAGGCCGACCGCCGTCGGATTGGTCAGTGCGCCGAGGGCAAGAACGTCAAAGCGATTGGCCGATTGGCGCAGGATGACGTTGAAATTCGAATTCCACATGAAGCGCAGGATGCCGGGGTTCTCTCGGATCGCCGCCAGTCCATCTACCCAGAGCGTGCGCGCCTGTGGGAACAGGGCAAGACCGCCGAATTCGACCGGCTCATCCTGATCGTCTCGGCCGCGCTTCTGGCACTGCAACTGATCGTCGCGGTGCCTGTCATGCTGAATATCGAGGCGATCATTCGCATCGTCTTCGGCGAGGCCTATGCCGGCGCCGGGCCGGTGATGAACATCCTGCTGATTTCGTCCATCGTCTTTGCCTCGGGCGTTGCACTGAACCCGGCGCTGTTGTCGATGGGCAAGGACAGGTTGCTGGT
>JBKDZY010000516.1:0-3344 GCA_047971765.1 Hyphomicrobiaceae bacterium
GCACATTCAGGATCGTGCTGCCGAGTATCTACCAGAAGGTGCATCACGCGAGAGCCTGCAACGATTCATCGACAACGAGGCTGCATCCTATGTCACCAGCGGTAAGGTTTCCGAGGAATACACCCACGAAGCTCAAGCGTTGACGCGAGCCTATAACGATTTTTCAACCAAGGAGTTCAGTGAGGTGCAGAAGGCGCTTGCTACCGTCGAGGAGCGTGCCGCCGGTGTCGGGATAAACCCGGAAGAGTTCCGCCAGAGGCTTCAAGTGGGGGCCGACAGTGCGCAACAGGAGCAAGACTGGCTGGTTTCCGATATCGAAGCGGTTGCGAAAAAGCAGAATTGGAACGTCACAAATCCCGAGCATGTCGGTCAGGCCGTGACGATCATCGACCGTATCCAAGACTTTGCTCACTCGACGATGGACGAAATTCATAATGCCCGCATAGAGGTGGAACCGCAGAAATTTGCCGCCACGGCGCAGCAGGTGGCCAAAGAAATGAAGCAATATAAAACGGCCATGTTCGATGGTCCCGAAAGCGAGAAAAATTTCGTCCAGTCATTCACAGCACAATATGGACAGGAGGGCATCAAGCAACTCGCTCAAGGCCGTATAGAGGTTCTGAATGACCTTACCCAAGACCCACAGGAGCAACGGGACATAGCCTACACGATGTTCAAGATGGCTGAGAAGCATGAGGTGAAGGGCATCGAGCCGGAGACGCGCGAGGCAGGTCTTGACGCCTTCAATCCAAAAATTTGGCATGGCCAAGGCGGACACTCGATCTAAGGAGAACCAGGTCATGGGACGATTGATTTTCGGCCTCAGCTTCTCAGCCGTATTCGGTCTGATGTTTGGTATCATCGCAGGGGGATTGTTTCTTGCGATCAGTTTCGGGATGAACATCGCGGAGCTGAACAACTACAATCCCTTTTTGTTGCTGCAATACCTGCCTACACCGAACAGGATTACAACGGCACCCTTCATGCAGAGTTATCTCATCGTGATCGGTTCGGTTGTCGCCTTCATTTTGTTGGCGTCTTACATCCTGTTTTTCGATAGGCTTTCGACCTATGGTGATGCACATTTTCAGGATAAGTCGGAACTGCGGCGAAATGGGATGCTTCAGCCTGTTGGCGCTGGACTGTTGTTCGGGAAATACTGTCCGCCTCCGAAACATCCCAAAGGAAAACCGATCACGATCAGCAAGAGAAAGCCCATCCGTTCACCGAAGAACGCGCCATTCATATCGGCAAGCTACGACCAGTTTCCAAACGCCATGCTTGTAGCACCCACCGGCGCAGGCAAGACGGTCAGCTATGTTATCCCGGTAGCGTTGACCTTTCCCGGCTCACTTGTCGTTCTCGATGTGAAAGGCGAGATTTTCGAGGAAACCGCACGCCATCGCGCCAAGCAAGGCGATACTGTTTATCGATTTTCACCTTTCGATTTCGAGCGTGAGTCCCACCAATACAATCCGCTGCACCGTATCTCGCAAATCACTGATCTCGAACATCGATTTACCGAATTACAGAAGGTCGCAAGCCTTTTCCTGCAAGTTGAAGGTGCGAGTGCCCAGGACTTTGTTGATGGGGGAGGGGAGCTGTTCGTTGCCGCTGGTATGCTCGCGATCCAGCGCGGTAACTCCACCTTCGGAGAGATTTACCGGATTATCTATGGTTCCGGCACCGACGAAGATATTGGAACCGGCGCTTCCGAACGTCTGGTCAAAGCGGCCAAAGAAACCCGGTATCAACAGGCCAGACAGATATTGAGCGAATACGCAGGTATGGAAACCAAAATTCGCGATAGCTACCTTTCAGTCCTGAAATCTGCCGGACTACGCCAATTGTCAAACCCGAGTGTTGAGCGGATAACCCGTCGCAAAGACATCGACTTTACCACTATCCGGAAGAAGCCGCAGGCAATCTATCTGGTTGTCGCGTCGGACGACCTTGACCCGCTATCAAGTCTGATCCGTCTCTTCTTCACAGAACTGATGGCTTTTCTGCGGCATAACAAACCGCCGAAGGATGAACCCTGGCCAGTCAAAATTATGCTGGATGAGTTTGACCAGCTCGGACACATGCCGATCTTTGTCGATGGTCTGAAGCAAATTCGCGGTCACGGCGGGAGGGTTTCCATCGTCACACAGTCCATCCCCGGCTTGCAGACGATTTACACCGAGAGCGAAAGACAATCCCTTGAGGCGGGGGCAGGAGTTAAAATTTATATCACCGCGAACGAAGACGTAACCGCTTCTGAAATCGAAACATCGCTTGGCACGAGGACCGGCATACATGTGTCACACTCTCATGCCCGCGGTGCGCTTGGTTTCGCCAGCGGCACGGTTTCCAAGCATTCCGAGGACCGCCCGCTTTTGAGTGCCGCCCAAATCCGGCGGCTTGATGATAAGAAGGTGATTATCCTTCCACAGCGTCAGCAACCAATTCTGGCTCAACGTATCGAATACTTCAACGATCCCTATCTTGCGCCGCTCTGGGAAGCTCAGAAGGGAACGCCGTTGCCGTATCCGCCAAAGGCCGAGATCGTGCAGGAGCAGATGAAGGACGAGCTGACGGCCGAGCGAGAAAAGCGACGGCGGCTGGAGGCGGACTTTTCCGCCAAGTTCACTGAAATGCAGAAGCAGCTCGAAGACCTGCAATCGACAAAATCGAGCCAGATCGACGCTGCCGTGAAAAGTGCGGCCGAGGCCATCATGAAGCGTAATGCTGCGGACATTCCAAGTGAAGCAGATGTGGTGTCCAAGTTTGGCCAAGTTGGGCCCGCCCAAGAAGCTGGAGCCGAAGTCACCGATGACGATAGCGAAATTATCTCCGAGAACGTTGCCAAGCTGAATGCCTTGATCGTAAAAGCTAAATTGGGCGACCGAAACGCCAATCCAACGAAGATAGGTAAGGCTGATGGCTAAAGCGTGTAGCGATATCAATGGGTCTGGAGCCTAGTCGTCTCGATCATCGAAATCAGGGTAATAGACTTCCAGAATGCCGCGATCATTCCCCACACGGCCGGTCTGAATGATCACGTCAATTGAGCCCTTGAGTGATCTTAGAACGTTCTCATAGGACAATCTGGTTCCTGTTTCCAAAACCATCAGGGCCAATCTGTCCATAGCCTTGCGCGGCGTTGTGGCATGAATCGTCGTGAACGATCCATCATGACCCGTATTGATCGCATTCAGAAATGTGGCCGCTTCGCCCCCGCGCAACTCCCCCAGGATAATCCTGTCCGGTCGAAGGCGCAGCGTAGCTTGAAGCAACAGATTGGCATTCCGCGAACTTCGGTCGTCTCGGTCAGCGATCAGACTGACCACATTCTCCTGCCG
>JBKDZY010000517.1:0-8382 GCA_047971765.1 Hyphomicrobiaceae bacterium
GCGTCGCGATCCGCCGTCCGGAGTGAATGCACGGCTTGTCTTGGGAGGGCACGACCGTTAGGGTCCGGACACAAGATTTTCCGTCGCCAACTCGAAGGAGATTGTACCGTGGCTTTCACGCGTCCCCCGCTTCCCTACGCTTATGATGCGCTCCAGCCCTTCATGTCGAAGGAGACGCTCGAGTTCCATCACGACAAGCATCACAACGCCTACGTGACGACCGGCAACCAGATTGCGGGCGATGGCTCGAAGTATGCCGGCAAGTCGCTGGAAGTGATCTGCGTCGAGGCCTTCAGCGGCAAGGACCAGGCTGTCGTCAACCAGATCGGCCAGCACTACAATCACACCCACTTCTGGAACTGGATGAAGAAGGGTGGCGGCGGCACCAAGCTGCCGGGCAAGGTCGAGGCTCTGGTGAAGGCCTATGGCGGCTACGACAAGATGAGCACCGACTTCATCCAGGCGGGCGTCACGCAGTTCGGCTCGGGCTGGTGCTGGCTCGCGGTCAAGGGTGGCAAGCTGGAAGTGATGAAGACTGCCAACGGCGAGAACCCGCTGATGTATGGTGCGCAACCGATCCTTGGCTGCGACGTGTGGGAGCACAGCTACTACATCGACTATCGCAACCTGCGCCCGAAGTATCTCGAGGCGTTCGTCGACAATCTCGTCAACTGGGACTACGTCGAGGAAATGGCCGGGAAGGCGAAGTGATCACAGCCGAAGCATTCGGACTGTTGCAGACGGGGCCCGCGTGGCCCCGTTTTGCTGTGGTGCGCCAGGCATGGCGCGATAGGCCAAATTCGCCACTACGGGAAACGCTATGGAACCCCGGTGTGGGGATCAGGCGGGCAACGCCAGCGTGTCGGTATGGCCGACAATGGCACCCGTTCGCGGAACGCTGCTCCAGGCGCGGATCGTGTCGGCATCGACACGGCCGGTTTCGCCCGCAGCGGATGCAAACCCGGGAGCGAGATCGGCGATGAGCTGCTGGTCGCCGGGCGTCAGATGCCAGGGGCTGTCGCCCTCGCGGACCTGGTATCCGACAGAGCTGAACGCATCGGCAAGGACGCCAGGGGCGCGCGGGCCGGCGGACGGGCCGAACCCCTTGTCGCCAAGCTGATGGTGGTGAAAGGCGTCGCACAGGAGGCGGTCGGCCTCATGGGACGGGGTCCACTGCTGATCGCCGTTGTAGGTCAGGACCGTGTAGAACACGGCGCGGCGCCGGGCGATGGCGGCTGCCAGGCGCTGCATGAACGCTGCTGATGCCAGATCGAAAAATGCGGCGGCGGTGACGAGGTCCGGTGCATCGCCGAGGGCATCGTCGAGCTCACGGTTGAGGTCGCACTGCCGGAAGGAGATGTGAAGGTCCTTGCCGTCCTTCGAGAGATGGAGGGTGTCGCCCTGTTCCGCGACGGTATCGGCCCAGGCGGTCAACGTTGATCGCGCGGTTTCAAGAAGCCTTGGATCGTAGTCGACCAGTACCCAGCGCTGGGTGGCGGGCAGGCTTGCGAACGTACCCCTGAGGTTCGATCCCGCGCCGCAGCCCAGATCGACGATCCGGATCGTGTCCCGGCCCGCGAAATGCCCCGCCAGTTGCAATGCCAGCCCGGTGTCGCGCGAGCGGTGATCGACAGGTTCGCGCAGAGCGAGCCACTCAGGGGAAAATCCGGTCATGCGGCGGCCTTCCTGATAACCTCGACCACGGTGGCGACCGTTTCATCCCAACGCGGGAGCTGCTGGCCGGCCAGCCAGGACGCACGCGCCAGAGTTCCGCGCAATTCAGCGTTGGCCAGTGTTCTTTCGATGGCGCCGGCCAGTTCGCCCACGTTGCCGGGCTGGACCTTGAGTGCGGCGCTGTCAGGCATGTCGCGAGCGGCGCTTCCGCACTGGGTCGTGACGATGGGCAGGCCGCGCATCATGGCCTCGGACAAGACCATGCCGTAGCCTTCATAGAGCGACGACAGGATGAAGACATCGGCCTGGGCATAGAGGTGGGCAAGGGTGGGTTCATCGACAGCGCCGGCCAGCTCGATGCGGTCGGTCAGCTGGTGCTGTGCAATGAGGCGGCGAAGGTGCCGAGGCTCGTTAGGGTGACGGTCATCGGCGCCGGCAATCGTCAGGCGCCAATCGTATGTCTTGAGGCCCGCCAAGGCCGCGATCAGGCCTCCATAACCCTTGCGTGGCACAATGGAGCCGACTGCCAGGAGCGCGAGCGGTGTGCCGGTTCCGGTGGCGCGTGGCATTGGTGAAACACCCGGCACGGCGACGGTGAGCTTGTCGAGGGGGACGGCAAACCTGTCTGCCAGGATGCCGCGTGTCTCGTCGCCCGAGACGATGACGGCCTTGGCGTGCGCCAGTGCGATCCGCTCGGATTGCAACAATCGCTCCGCCATTTCAGGAGTGAGTCCGGGTTCGAGGCCAAGGGGGTGATGGCACAGCGCCACGATCGGCTGTCGGATGGCTTGGAGGATGATCTCGGGCATGGCGCCGTAGGCCAGGCCGTCGATCAGCAGAACCGCATCGTCAGTGATGGCTGCCAGCACCCGTGTGGTTTCGGCAAGATCCTCATCCGTGGGCGCCGGGAAGCCCGCGGGCAGGGGAACGTGGGCGACATCGACGCCGAAGAGTGGAAAACGCTCCAGCAGGTGGCGGTCATAGGCATAACCGCCGGTTGGCAGGTTGATGTCGCCGGGAATGAGGAAGGCGCAGGCTGGCATTCTCTAGCGTTCCAGGTGGTGGGCGGAGATGTTGGACAGGTGTCTGGCTTGCGCCCCGTATATAGCCCATGGCCCGTTGCGTCATCCAGACTCTGGGCAGACTCTGGGTCCACTCCGGGTCGAGCCGCAGTGTGGACGTTACCGTGGCCGTTCGCGCCCACGCGCTGTATCAGTCTCCGGCTGAATGCCCGGGCCGGGCCGCAGTCGCGGCCTGGGCGATTCCACTCAAAGCACAAACGCTCAGGCCTTGACCGGGCCTTCGAACCATGCCCTGGCGAGGTCGGTCTCGTGCAAGGTCACGCGGATTTTCGACAGGCCCTTGCCATCCTCACCGAGGGCGCCGGAATTGGCGGCTGCGACCATGGCGTTGAACACATGCCTGGCGAGAAACTCGGTAGTGGTCAGCTTGCCCTTGAACTGGGGCAGTTCGTCCAGGTTCTTGTAGGCGAGTGGCTTCAGGGTCCGGCCGAGGACATCGAGGGCGGCGCCGATGTCAACGACGACGTTCTGGGCCGTCAGCTTCTCCCGGAAAAAGGCGACATCGACCACGAAGGTCGCACCATGCATGCCCTGGGCGGGTCCGAAGAACGGATCCGGCAGGGAGTGTGCGATCATGATGCGGTCGCGGACTTCGATGGCGTACATGGTGGGCTGATCCTTCATTGATGAGCAAAGGCGTCGGTTGTCCGGGACAGGATACGTTATTGGGTGCGTCTCTCCCGGCAAGGGATTGGGCTAGTGTCCCGACCGCGAAGTTCGCCAGTTCAAACTGCGCATTCGTAAGAACCTCTCGGTCGATAGGGACACTAGCGATATCATTGGCCTAGTGTGGCGTCATGTTCTGAAGTTCGCTTGCAACATCCGCCGATATGATGGAGCGAACTTCAGAACCGCCACACTAGGCGGCGACAACCGCATAGATGTCACCGGAATTGGCGCTGTGGGGCAGGTTGTCAACATGGCGGCGCATGGCATCGCCCGTGATCCACTCGTGGAAGGTGAGCTGCTGGCTTTCGCCAAGGGCGATGTCGAACCTGTAGGCGCCAAGCTCGACCAGGCGCGCAATACAGGCATGGGCGACGTCACGCTGGATGGTCGTGAACTCGAACGACAAGGCGGGGAGGGCCTGCGACAAGCCCATCAGCACGTCGGTCTCGAAGCCTTCGACGTCGATCTTCACGAAATCGGGGCGGCCATGGTGGGCGATCAGGTCATCAAGCGTGGTCACGGGCACCTCGATGGTCTGGTCCCAGGTCTGGCCTTCCCATCCGCCGGCACCGTCGGCCGCCTTGACGAAGGCCTCGGACGCGGTGGTGACCGTCGGGTTGGCCGAATTGACGTGCAGGATCAGCCGCCCAGGGGTGGCACCGCAGGCGGCTTCGACCAGATGTACGTCGCTGTCGCCGGCATAGAGGGTGCGGATGACCCTGGCGCAACCGGGCTGAGGCTCAAGGGCGACGACGCGCGCGCCCAGGCGCCGGAATGCGCCGATGCGGTCACCGACGTGGCTGCCGATGTCGAAGGCAAGGTTTCCCGGCTTCACGAAGCCGGCGTAGAGGCGATCCATGGCGGCATCCCGTCCTGGGTCGCCGTAGTAGACATCAAGCGAGCGATGCAGGGGTGCGAATGCCGGGTCGGCACGCAAGGTGCGGGCGGCGGTGTTCGCGATCTTGGCGTGTTCACTCATGTTCCTGCCTCTTGTTGGCGCCCAGGCGCACGCTCCAGCCGAGAAGCGCTGTGGCAGTGGCTGCCATGGCCAAAACTGCGGACGTGATCGTCAGGACTTTTGCGGTCCATGCGAGTTGCGGGGGGACGATGCCGTGGCACCCCATAAGATAGAGCAGGGACGCCAGGGCGGTGCTGACGACCGCCAGCAGGATGAGCCATGTGACCAGACGTGCGGCGTTCCAGGTTCCCAGTCGGGCCGCTCCCAGCAAACGCCGCAAAAGCATCGCGAGAACGGCGAACACGGCAAGGAAAATCGCGTGCGTGACGGCCCAGTTGCCGGCGACGCGAGAGATGTTCGAGGCGGCGGCGGGACTTGTCGCGAACCGGCAGCCCTCATGAAGGAATCCCATCACAACGACGTAGGCGAAGGCGGCGCTGCCGCAGGCAACCAGCAGAACGGGAACGCCAAGGAGTCTCAAGATCTGGTTCATCTGGTTTCCCCGGTGTGCGGTCGGCGCCTGCGTCATGGCGAAAACGGCGAAGCGGCTCGCCACCATGGCGCAAGCGCGCCTGACGCCCGTTCCGCCTATGGCGGGCACTGTCCGTCCTATCCCGCGCGCAGGACAGCCTTGACCTCAGCCGGTGTGACGAAATCCTCCGGAATGCCGGCGATGCCGTTGCGCTGCATCCAGCGGCCCAGTGCGGGAGAGGCTGTCACGACCGCAAACGGGATGGCCAGGAGGTAGCCGGCCGTCAACGGGAGGCTCCACCAGAAGGCGGCCGGTGAGATCATATAGGTGATCGCGCACAAGGCGGCACCGAAGATGGTCTGCGGCCAGAGGTTCTCGGTGGCCGTGGCCCATGAGATGCCGTAGGCGTCACGGGACTGACCGCCCCAGACGACCGACTTGCCGAACGCAAGGCCAAGCATGAAGACGGTGGTGCGGAAGCTGGAGATGGCGCCCTGCAGGAACGAGAAGACGAGTTCGAGCACGGCGGATAGGGCAAAGCGGACCGGGCCGCCAAAACTCGCCACGCCGCCCTTCGTCAGGATGGCGTCGATGAGACCAGCGATCTTGGGGCTCAGATACATGGTGAAGAACGCGATGTAGAGGGCAATGGCGGTTGCCTTCGGGAATGCCGGGTTGGTGCTGGCGGCCCAGGCGGAAAACGGCAGCGTGGCCAGCATGAACGTCCAGGCGGGGAGGCCCAGGAACATGAGGATGGCCCAGACGAGCTGGAAACGGCTCATGAGCTTGAGGCCGGGAATGTCGAGCAGCTTCACGTACTGCATGTTGCCCTGGCACCAGCGCACGTCGCGCTTGGCGAAGTCGAGCATGGTGGGCGGGTTTTCCTCCCAGGATCCGCACTCCATGGGGAGCACGCGCACCTCGTAGCCGGCGCGGCGCATGAGGGTGGCCTCGACCTGATCATGGGAGAGCACATGGCCGCCGAGGGGCGGTTTGCCCGACAGCATCGGCAGTTCGCAATCCTCCAGGAACGGCTTGATGCGGACGACGGCATTGTGGCCCCAGAACGGACCGCATTCACCTACCCACCAGGCCTGTCCCATGGTGTAGGAGCGCATGCCGTGGCGCATGCCGAACTGGAAGATGCGCGCAAAGGCGGAAGATGACGGCATGCCGACGACGAGGCTCTGGATGAGGCCGATCTTCGGGTAGGCCTGCATCATGCGCACCAGCTTGACGATGGCCTCGCCGGACATGACGCTGTCGGCATCGAGGGGGATCATCACCTCGAATTCATGGCCCCACCGCTCGCAGAAGTCGCGGACGTTGCCGGCCTTGAACCCGCTGTTGTCGGTGCGGCGGCGATAGGTGATGCGTGTCCGGTCGGGATCGGTGGCCTGCCAGTCGGCAACCGCCTTCTCCTCGATCTCGGCGACGGCGGGATCATTGGTGTCGGACAGGATGAAGTAGCTGAAGGCCGCGCCCTGGCCGGTCGCCTCCACGGACGCCTTCACGGTTTTCAGGCGAAGAATGGCGCGGGCAGGATCCTCGTTGCGCACGGTCATGAAGACCGCGGTCGGGGTTGTCACCGGCGTCGGGGCGTCGCCGGCAGCCGCGAAGGGGGCGACGGCCGCGACCGGAGACTTGTGGAAATGGAGCAGCCACAGGCCGATGACGGCGTTCCAGAAACCGACCACGGTCCACGGCGTGCCGATGGCGAAGCAGGCCATCAGGATGACGTCGAACAGGTTCCAGCCGTCCGATCCGAGAATGGCGGCGGCGACCCACAGCATTCCGATCCAGGTGGCGAGGTTGAGGGCCAGCATCAGCCAGCGACGGCCGGAAAGCTGGCGCGTTGCCTGGAGACCGGAGGGTGCGGTATGCGTAGCAACAGCACGCGGCGTGGCGGGGCCGGGAATGCTGGTGATCGTCGAAGCGCTGTCATTCATGGGCGTGCAGCCAATCCACTAGAGTTGCGGGATGCCTGGTCGGTTCGAGCAACCCGGTCGTCCAAGTAAAGCGCGCTCTTCCATCACGAGGTCGCTGAACGCGCCATGAACGAGAAACAAAGTGTAACCCGTCGCCGCTCCACGGGGATGAAACGCATGGCGCGGGCGCTCTGGTATGTGCGCCCTGGCGTGGCGGAATTGAGGACAACGGCGGTGCCCGTGCCACGAGATGGCGAAGCATTGGTGAAAACGATGTTCACCGGTATTAGCCGGGGCACCGAGCGGCTTGTCCTGTCGGGCGCGGTGCCGGAGGCCGAATGGGGGCGCATGCGCGCGCCGATGCAGGAGGGAGAATTCCCGTATCCGGTAAAATATGGTTATTGCGCTGTGGGTTGCGTGGAGACTGGCCCCCAGGATCTGCTGGGGCGCACGGTGTTCTGCCTGCACCCCCACCAGGATTGGTTTGTGGTTCCGCAGTCGATGCTGGTGCCGGTTCCGGACGGGATTCCGGCCCGGCGCGCGACGCTCGCTGCCAACATGGAGACGGCGCTGAACGCCCTTTGGGATTCGGGGGCCGGGCCATGTGACCGGATTGTGGTGGTGGGAGCCGGAATTGTCGGGTTGCTGGTCGGTTACCTGGCTGCACGTCTTCCGGGCGCCGACGTCACCATTCTCGACATTGCAGAGGAGCGCCGGACGCTGGTCGAGACGCTGGGAGCCCGCTTCGAGACGGCCCCTGGCGTCAAGGGGGCGGATGCGGTGTTTCACTCAAGTGCAACACCGCAGGGCCTGCAGGCTGCCATAGATGCAGCAGGTTTCGAGGCCACGGTGGTTGAAATGTCCTGGTATGGCGAGCGTGAGGTGCCGGTGCGTCTCGGGGGGGCATTTCACAGTCAACGGATCAAGCTGATCTCGTCGCAGGTGGGGCAGGTGTCGGCGGGGAGGCGCCCCAGGTGGACCTACCAGCGGCGGATGCAAGCCGCGCTGCAGCTCCTTCGCGATGATCGGCTCGATGGGCTCGTGGACCAGGAGATCCCGTTCGGCGATGTGGCAACACAAGTGCCGCGCCTGCTCGGCCCCGGGGTGACGGGCCTGGCTCCCGTCATTTCCTATGCGTGATTGGGAAACGAGACACGATCCGGGAACGGGGCCGGAGCTCCTTTGGGAGGGCAATCGATCAAAACAAAATCAACAATCGAGCATTCCCAATACGGCGATTTAATTCAACTGGCATAAAGCGGTGTTCATCGCGGTCTTTGCTCATGCCCGATCCATGCGGCGTGAAAGACGAATGGATGTGGACCGGTTCGTGATGGGCTTGGACGCTGTCGAGTGCAAAGAATGGTTTATCGTCTTCGAGACAAGAGTCGGGAGGAAGAGTGCTCGGGGACTGTCGAGCGCTCTGTGCGGGTGCGTTTTATCGACGAGATCAGCAGTGCTTAGACCAAAGAGCAGCTGCGGGGGGTCTTTGCACGCGGGTTGTCACGGCTTTGTCCGGCTCAACGCGCCAGCCTGACGGTGCGGATCGATGGCGAGCATCTGGGCGTCGGGGGCCTGGAGGGGGCGAAGGCCAGGCCC
>JBKDZY010000518.1:0-7192 GCA_047971765.1 Hyphomicrobiaceae bacterium
ATGACCGGTGAACCGGCTTCTGGGCTGCAATTTGTGCATACCTGTTGTTTGCATTGTTTAAATTATAGGCTTGTTGCTTCTGCGCACTTATGCTGCAATGCAGCATCGGAAGTAGGAGCAAAGCCGGGAATGCAATATCATTTCTACGAGATGGCGCACACGATGAACCTGCCGGGCCGTCTGGCCGCCCGGAATCTCAAGCGGGTTCTCAATCATCCCCTCAATCCCTTCGGCCAATTGCTCCCTGCCCGCCACATGGCGGCTGCGTGCGAAGTCTACGAGAAGCTCTCTCAGAGGTACGGCAAGCCGGAATGGGGCATCACCGAAGCCTTGATGCAGGGCTACCCGGTCGCCGTCAGCGAAGAGGTGGTGCTGGAAACGCCGTTCTGCGAGCTCAGGCGGTTCAAGCGCGACGAGAGTGTCATCGGGCGGCGCGACGACCCCAAGGTACTGCTGGTCGCGCCCATGTCCGGCCACTATGCAACGCTGTTGCGCGGCACGGCGCAGGCCATGGTTTCCGAGCATAACCTCTACGTGACCGACTGGAAGGATGCGCGCGATGTGCCCATGGCCCTCGGGCGGTTCGACCTCGACGACTTCATCGACACGCTCATCAAGTTCATCGAATTCCTGGGCCCCAATACACACGTCATTGCCGTGTGCCAGCCGTCCGTGCCAGCCCTGGCGGCGACGGCGGTCATGGCGCAGCGCGACAGCCCGTGCCAACCGGCCTCGCTGACGCTGATGGGTGGGCCGATCGATACGCGCCGCAATCCCACCGTGGTGAACAATCTCGCCCAGGAAAAACCCATCGAATGGTTCGAGCGAAACGTCATTTCCTACGTGCCGTTTCCGAATGCAGGGTTCATGCGGAAGGTCTATCCGGGGTTCGTGCAGCTCACCGGCTTCATGACGATGAACCTGGAGCGTCACACCACGGCGCATCTGGACCTGTTCCGGAACCTCGTGAAAGGCGACTGCGATTCGGTCGAGCAGCATTCGCGCTTCTATGACGAATACCTCGCTGTCATGGACCTGACGGCGGAATTCTACCTGCAAACGGTCGAGACGGTCTTCCAGGCGCACCGGCTGCCGGACGGGACCATGATGCACCGTGGCGAGCGGGTGGATTGCAGTGCGATCCGGCATACGGCGTTGATGACGGTGGAAGGGGAGCGCGACGACATCTGCGGGCTCGGCCAGACGGATGCCGCGCACGACCTGTGCCCCAACGTGCCGATTGACGAGCGCTACCACTATGTGCAGCCGGGCGTCGGCCACTATGGCGTGTTCAACGGCACGCGCTGGCGGACGGAGATCCAGCCGCGTATCCGCGAGATGATCCGGACGATCCAGATGAAGCGCCGGATGGGCAACACCAAGCTGACGTTTGCCCTGCCCTACCGCAAGCTGACCGAGCAACGGGAAAAAGAAATTCCGTGGCAGCCGAGCGAGCCAACCAGCAAGCCGCACTGACGTGGTGCCGTGCGCGTTGCCAGGTGGCGCGCGTGCCAGTGCGACGTGCTATGATTGCCCGCATAAGAAGCCAGTCGAAGGCGGCTTATGCGGGCGTATTTTTTGCTTTCAGTGCTATTCACGACTTTGCTGCTGATTTTTCATTCCGTTCCGGTGGTCGCGCAGCGTGCTGCACCCGTTGCCACGCTCAAGTGCCCGCTTATTCCTGATGCCCTGGCGAAACTTGCGGCCTCGCACGTTGCCGGCCATGGCCGCTGCGGGTTCGGCTGCCGCGGGTGTGGCTGCCTTGGAGGACCCGGCTACCGCAGCAACAAGGGCCGCTGCGTCGGCTACAAGAACTTCACCAGGGTTTGCGGTCCACCGCCCCATCGGCGATGCCACCCCGAATGCGCCACCACCATTCCGGCCTGCGCGGATCGCGGACTTGGTCTGCTGCTCAAGCTGGCGACCACACTTGGCCTTTCGTTGCACTACATCCCTTCCGAGCTGGCGCCCCAACCGCATGGCGTTGAGAACCGCAGACCACCCGCTCCGCCACCGCACCAGCGTCCTGCGCGCCGGCATACGCCCGAACCGTTGACGCAATAGGCCAAGTTGGCGGCCTGAGCGTTTCCACCTGAACCGGAAACGCCATAGGGTATCGGGGCCCATGGCCGGCATCGGCTGACCTGAAAGGCCTATTTCTTGTTTTTCCCGCTGTCGCCTGCCTGCATGTGGCGGCCGGTGTGCAGCAGGGCGCTGACGTACTCCTCGTAGGTGACGCCTGCCGCCTTGGCGCGCGCCACACGAAACCGCAGGATCGACATGGGCGGGTTCTTCCAGACTTCGGCGTGCGCCCTGCGCCACCGGTAGCGCACGAAGGCATCGTTGACGGGCCTGTCGAGCGGCGGGCCGTTGTTGTGACCAATGCCGGCCGGCGAACCGATCACGAGGCCATCCACGTTCAACGCCGGCGGCCGCTGCGCGCGGAGCCACAGCGCCCGCGGCCCCCTGACTTTTCGTCTCGCATCGCCCCTGTCGCCCATGCCGCCTCCGGTGATAGCCGCTTCTCGCGAAGTCCGGAAATGCAACATCGGCGGCCTGCCCATGTTCAAGCCTGAATTACCGGCGGTTTGCCGTACTTTTCAGCGCTTGCGCGCGGCGGTGATGTCGATAACGGGTTTGCCATCCACCTGGGCAAGCAAGGACAATATCTTCTGTTTCAACGTTTTCCCGTCAGGCTTCCTGGTTTTTTCGGCAATCTGCGCCGCCAGCGCGGCGACCTCGGCTGCCGCAGCATCGCCGACCACTTCTGTTGATGGCGGCTGCCCGTGCGGCTGGTCCACCGACCCTGCACGACGCGCGAACAGGTCCGCCATACCGGCGCCAGTGCTGCCTGCGGCATCCGCTGCGACCAGCACCGCGGCACTGGCGGCCGGCTTTCCGCCGGTCACCAGGCGCGCCGGCACCACCAGCAGCAGGTTGGGCAAGCGCGTCGCCGCATCTTCCAGAAGCGCGCGATGGATGGGCGCCGACAGTTTCGGGACCAGCAGTGCCACGCTGGCCGGCGTCGATGCCACGAACTGGAGTGCTGGCGCCAGGGCAGGCGCGACGTTATCCGGTGTCTTGACGATGACAAGTTTCAGGCCCGGGGCCGACTGCAGGATCAGCCGCGCAAGCGCGCCATCGCCTGTTCCACCCGCGGCGTAGGGCTTCGGATCGTTGGCGGCCACATCCCAGGCGACGGCTTCTCCTTCGCCGTCACGCAACAGGCCTGCGGCAAGGACCGGATCGCGATAATCGATGCCTTGTCCGATGATGGCGAGCGCAGCCGACGATGTGAGCGACGGTTTCGCGGAGGGCAGGTGCGGCTTGCCGCCCTGTGCCCATGCTCCGGCGGCGGGAAGGGCTGCCAGAACCGCCACCACCCGGCAAAGACTCAAGACGTTTCGGCGGCTACCGCCGGTACCGGCCTTGTGCATGTTTCAGCTCAAATCCCCACCTGCGCCTGCCGGCCGTCCGGAAAGCCGTTCATCCGCCAGCAGCGCACGCTCGATGAAACTCGCAATATTCGCCACATCCCCGAGATCGAAGACCGGCAAGTCCAGCCCCGTCACCGCATGATCGGCCGCGATGGCCAAGACGTTGGGATCATCAGGCGCCAAGGGGCGCCGGCTCGCCGCTTCCAGGCGACGGACTTCGATCTTGGCGACATTGGCCGACTTGTAGCCTTCCACGATCACGAGATCGCACGGGTCGAGCGCGGCCACAACCTCCCACAGGTCCGGTTCGCGGGCACCGGCCAGCTCCTTGACCATGGCCACGCGCTCCGGCGACACGATGTAGACCTGCCGTGCCCCGGCGCGGCGATGGCGGGCGCTGTCGGTGTGCCCCTCGTCAATCTGGAACTTGTGATGAGCATGTTTGATGGTCGCGACCTGATGGCCCCGCGCGGTCAGCTCACTCACGAGCGCAGTCGCAAGTGTGGTCTTGCCGGATTTTTTCCAGCCGACGATGGCCACCACCGGCAGGGGAGACGTCCTTGCCTTCGTCATGAGGTCATGTCCTGCAGCAACTGGCGAGCTTCGTCCAATTCCTCAGGCGTATTGGCATTGAAGAAGGGATCGACCTCCACACCGCCCACGCGCAGAAGCGGAAAATCAACCGCGACAGTCCCATGCCGATCGGTCCAGGCCAGCACCTTGCGCACGCCTTGCCGCAGCGCCTGCTCCAGATCGTCGGCCAAGGCGACCGGCCAAAGCCCGATGACCGGATGCAGGTGACCTGCCGAGCGCGCCATGGCAATGGGGGCATCGCCCGCCATCAAGGCTTCACCGAGCCGCCGGGCCAGATCGGCGGGCAGGAACGGGGCATCGCTCGAAACCGAGAGCACGTGCGTGAGCTGCGGCGACACGGATGCGGCCCATCGCAGACCGGCCAGCACACCCGCCAGCGGCCCGACGAACCCTTCCACCGTATCGGCCACGACCGGCACTCCGAAGCGGGCGAAGCGACCCGGATCGCCGTTGGCATTGATGACCATGTGCATGATGCCTGGGCGGACCCGCGCGATCACCCGGTCCAGCATGGTATCCGCGCCCAGCGCCAACAGCGCCTTGTCGCCGCCCCCCATGCGCCGGGAGAGACCGCCCGCAAGTACCACGCCTGCGATCTGCCCGATTTCACCAGTGCTCATTTCGATCTCATATTCTGTGCCAGACCTCGATCATGGGCGCATCCATCCCCTTGCCCGACTCCATCGGGGCATGACCAAATCGGATGCGATGCGCCCGTCACAGGGTCCGCCGGTGGCGGGGCGATGCCGGCAATGATCGGGAGCGACCGAGCACGCGCCTCGGGTGTTGCCCGCTCGGTCGTCCAGCTTGCACCGCCAGGGTAGGCTCCCACCACGACCAGATCAGGTGTCTGTTCGTGGCAGCAATGGCCGACGCCCGCCGGAACGAGCACGGCATCCCCCCTCTCGACACGCACCACCGGACCGGACGCGCCCCCGAACTGGACCAGGGCGCTGCCAGCGGCAACGCCCAGCACTTCATGGCAATCCGGGTGGTAGTGGTGAAAGGGGAATATGCCGTTCACCCAACCGTTGCTCCAGCCGTTGCGCTCGAAATGGCGCTGGATGGCTGCGGCCGATCCTTCGGCGGACGGGAAGGCCGCGCGATAGACGACAAGCGGCACGGTGCCGTTGTTCGGCACCAGGCCATCATCGCGGAGCCAGAAGGTTTCCACTTGCGGCATGGCGGCCTCTCGTGTCGCGCTGCCCTGGCCGTCCTGTCGTCAAACGGTTTCGATGGCCTTGCCGTTGACGCGGGTCTCATTCTTCAGGTTATCGACCGTGACGTGGGTGTCGTACCAGGTGAGACGTGGGCGCGCACCGAAGCGCTTCGTCAACTCGGCCAGGCGTTCCTCCGTGTACCAGGCTTCGGCGGAGGCGCGGTCCTTCCACAGATAGACCCCGCCGGTGCCGGTTTCACCATTAAGATAGTCCTTCCGGATCAATCCCTTGGCGCCAAGTTCACGGTAGATCGCTGCGCTCCCCGTACCGCCCTTGATGGCGTCGGCCTCGCTGCGTTTGGGCAAATCAAACTGGACGACAACAATGCAGTTTCCCATGACGTATTCCTTCCCAAGACCTTGAGTTCAAATCGTTCGGCGGCGCGGCCGGCAGGCCGGGCCCATGCTGCGGAACGTAGTGTAGCGCGTCTGGAATGGCCACGTCGCGGCTTTTCCGGGACCGGCGCCGATACGGTCAGGTCTCGACGCCCAGCATGAGGCCGATATTCTGCACAGCAGCACCTGCCGCGCCCTTGCCGAGATTGTCCAGCCGGGCGACGAGAACGGCCTGGCGGTGCTTGTCGCTGCCGAAGACGCGCAATTCGAGCTTGTCGGTATCATTGAGGGCCAGCGCATCGAGGCGCCCCCCCTTGGAGGATGGATCGTCGGCGCTGATCACCTTGACGAGATTGCAGCCGGCATAGTGGGCCTCGAGGCAGGCTTCCAGATCACGGACCCTAGGGGTGCCGGGCAGGGTATCGAGGTGCAGCGGTACGGAAACCAGCATGTCCTTGAGGTAGTTGCCAACGCTTGGCACGAAGATGGGCCGCCGGGTCAATCCCGAAAAGTGCTGCAATTCCGGCACATGCTTGTGCTCCAGGCCAAGGCCGTAGAGCTCGAACAAGGGGCCATTGCCGGACGTGTAGGCCTCGATCATGGCCTTGCCGCCGCCCGAATAGCCGGAAACGGCGTTGACGGTGACTGGGTAATCCGCCGGCATGAGGCCTGCGTCCACGAGAGGGCGGACCAGCCCGATGCCACCTGTCGGGTAGCAGCCAGGATTGGCGACCCGGCGCGACGACCTGATCCGGGCCTCCTGCTCCCGGCTCATTTCCGGGAAACCGTAGGTCCAGCCGTCGGCCACCCGATGGGCGGTCGACGCATCGACAATCCGCGGGCCGGCGTCGCCCAGGTCGTCGGCCAGCGCGGTTGCCTCCCTGGCCGCATCGTCGGGCAGGCAGAGGACAACCAGGTCCACCTCCTTCATCAACGCCTGACGCGCCGTCGGATCCTTGCGCTTTTCCGGATCAATGGATTTCACATCGAAGGCCGGCAGCCGGGCCAGCCTCTCGCGGATTTCGAGGCCTGTCGTTCCGGCTTCACCATCGATGAAGACCGCCGGCTTGTTGCTGTGATGGCCTGGGCCAGGAGTTCTGGCGCTGGCAGATTTGGCGCTTGTAGACTGGGCGCTTGTAGACATGGGACACTCCGAAGATATGAGCGCTCTGCTGTTTGGATGATGGTGGGGGAGGCAGCAATCTCTCGCTCCAACCGGCACGAAAAAGGCCACGCAGTACGTGCGCGGCCTCGACGATCGACGGTTGGCATCAAGCAGCCGTCATCGGTGCCGCTGGGCGAGCGGGCGTCGGATGCGTCGGGCTGCGATGTAGACCAATTGGTGCATGGAGGAGGTTATGCGGTGATGCGGTGCAACTGTCAATGTGATCCTCACAGGCCCGGCGCTGCGCAAGATGCTCGCACTCAAGCGCGACTTGCCCTATCTAAGGTGTCAAACCATTGACAATCCGCCAGCGCCGGAGCCCTTCCCCATGGCCGATGACATTCCGTTCCGCAAGGAAATCAATTTCGAATACGGCGTTCCCAACGAGCTCATTCCAGGGCTCAGGCGCGTCGTCGCGAACAATCCGGGGCCGTTCACGTT
>JBKDZY010000519.1:0-2902 GCA_047971765.1 Hyphomicrobiaceae bacterium
TAGTCGATCGAGCTCACGCCTCGCCTCTGATGATTGGGTGAAGGTCTCGCCTATTAGGCCCCTTCCAGTAGTTCCCTTACCTGACTGCCGCGTCCATTGCCACCATGAAGTTTATTAAGTGTTGCTTTGCGTCCGGCCGATACCTGGGGTGCACGAGTTGGTAGGTGACCGGGCCTGCGGGTAGGGTAGACATGAACGTGGAAGACGGATCAAATCCAATTCGCCGCCCTACAACTCATGAGGTCTTCTATGAAAACCCGCGCAGCCGTCCTGACCGAAGTCAATAAGCCCCTCCAGATCATGGAACTCGAACAGGAAGAGCCGAAAACCGGCGAGGTCCGGGTGAAGGTCAAGGCGGCAGGCGTGTGCATGTCGGACTATCACATCATGATCGGCGACTGGCCGCTGCCGTTGCCGATGGTTCTGGGACATGAGGCTGCCGGAGAGATCGAAGAGGTGGGGCCGGGAGTGACGGGCCTGAAAAAGGGCGACCACGTCATTTTTTCGTTCCGCTCCAACTGCGGACACTGTCCCTATTGCGCCAAGGGACGGACGGTGTTGTGCACCGGCTTCAACGATACCTCGCGCTGGGTCATGCATGACGGGACAAGCCGGGTGAAGCTCAATGGCGAGCCCGTCAACGTCATGGCGCGGATCGGCACCTTTACCGAATACTCGGTGTGCCCGGCCGATCAGGTGGTGAAGGTGCGCGACGACCTGCCGTGGACGCATGCGGCCATCATCGGCTGTTCGGTGGCGACGGGCGTTGGTGCCGCGATCCGCCATGCGAAGGTGGAGCCGGGCTCCAGCGTTCTCGTCGTCGGATGTGGCGGTGTCGGCCTGAACGTGATCCAGGGTGCGCGGCTTGCGGGTGCCAAGACGATCATCGCTTGCGACCTGCTCGACAACAAGCTGCAGATGGCGACCAATTTCGGTGCGACGCACATCGTGAACGGCAAGCGGGAGAACGTGATCGAGCGCGTGAAGGAGATCACGGGACTTGGTGTGGACTATGCGTTCGACGCCATCGGGACCGAACCGACCGTGCTGCAGATCGTGGATGCGCTGGCGCCTGCCGGTCATGCGGTGATTGTCGGCATTCCGGCGTTCTCGACCCGTGCCCCGATCGCGCCGCACCTGATGGTCTATGGCGAGCAGATGCTGTCCGGCACGTACTACGGCTCGGTGAGACCGGCCTTCGATTTCGGAAACCTGGCTGATCTCTACATGGAGCGGAAACTCAACCTCGATGATCTCATTTCGCGCACCTACAAATTCGACGAGATCAATGAGGGGTTCAAGATCATGGCCCAGGGTCAGGTCGCGAGAGGCGTGATCCTGTTCGATTGAGGCGCAGCGCGGCCACGTGACCGGACGGGGCGGCGGCCACGCCGGCGTCCCGGCCATACCACTCATTCGGGCAACGGACTGGACCCACGTCATGAGCGACTTTCCGCACCTGCTGAGCCCTCTCGACCTCGGCCACACCACGCTTTCATGCCGGGCGATCATGGGCTCGATGCACACGCGCCTCGAAGTGCTGGACCGTCCGCAGGAGCGTGTGCGGCGCTTCTATGTGGACCGGGCGAAGGGAGGGGCGGCCTTGCTGGTCACGGGCGGCTATTCGCCCAACGACGAGGGCTTGATCGAGCCAGGTGGGCCGACGCTCATGCGGTCGGACCAGGTTCCAGAGCATCGCGAGCTGGTGGAGGCCGTGCACGATGCCGGTGGCAAGATGGTGCTGCAGATCCTGCACGCGGGGCGCTACGCCAAGCACGGAGTGCCGGTTGGTCCATCGACGCTGGCATCACCAATCAATCCCAAGGCTCCGCGGCGGATGGACGAGGGGGATATCCGCCGCACGATCGAGGACTATGCGCGCTGCGCGGCGCTTGCGCGGGACGCCGGCTATGCCGGTGTGGAAGTCATGGGCAGCGAAGGCTATCTGCTCAACACGTTCACCGCGCCACGGACCAACGACCGCGACGACGATTGGGGCGGTTCGCTCGAAAACCGCCTGAGGCTGCCGGTCGAGATCCTGAAAGCGGTCCGGCGAGCGGTGGGGCAGGATTTCATCGTCATCTACCGGATTTCATCCATAGATCTCGTCGATGGCGGTTTGACGGGGGAGGAGATCGTTGCCCAGGCGCGGGCGGTCGAGGCCGCAGGTGCGAGCATCATCAACCAGGGGGTGGGATGGCACGAGGCGCGGGTGCCGACCATTGCCCAGAAGGTTCCGCGGGCGATGTGGACGTTTGCCGCCCGTCCGATCAAGGACGCGGTTTCGATTCCTGTCATCGCATCGAACCGGATCAATACGCCGGCCGTTGCCGAGCAGATCCTCTCCGATGGCGTTGCCGATCTCGTCTCGATGGCGCGGCCCTGGCTGGCGGATGCCGATTTCATCGCCAAGGCGCGGCGGGGAGAGGCGGAGCAGATCAATGTCTGTATTGCCTGCAACCAGGCCTGTCTCGACTACATCTTCTCGAACCGTGTCACGACCTGCCTTGTCAATCCGCGGGCGGGTCGTGAGATCGACTTCGACGCGCCCAGGCCGGAGGCGGCCAAACGTGTCGCGGTGGTCGGCGCCGGGCCGGCAGGGCTTTCGTGCGCGGTCACAGCGGCGGAGCGCGGGCATCAGGTGGTGGTGTTCGAAGCCAGTGACCGGATTGGCGGACAACTCAATCTGGCGCGCAATATCACGGGCAAGGACGAGTTCGACGAGACACTGCGATACTACCGCAACCGGTTGCGCACGTTGGGGGTGACGGTGAAGCTGGCAACGGCGCCTGATGCGCCGGAGCTGGCCAACGGTTTCGACGAGATCGTGATTGCGACCGGGGTGAAGCCGCGCGTGCCGGAGATCGACGGGATCGAGCACCCAAAATGCGTGTCCTATGCC
>JBKDZY010000520.1:0-1557 GCA_047971765.1 Hyphomicrobiaceae bacterium
GCACCGCATCGGGCCGTCTACGAGATCACGCTGGAGCGCTCGGCTTCGGGCTCGGGCGTCGTCGAACTGACCGGGCGCATGGTCTATGAACTCAATGGCAGCAGCTGCGAGGGCTATACGCAGAACATGCGGTTCGTGACGCGCATCACATCGCAGGACGGCACAGAGCAGCTGAGTGACCTGAGGACATCGAGCTGGGAGGATGGCAAAGGCAAACGCCTGCGCTTCAATTCCGAACAGTATCGCGATGCAAAGCTGGTCGAGACGACGGCGGGTGACGCTCAGCGTGAGGCCAAGCAGGGATCAATCGCGGTCAATGTGGTTCGGCCAGGCAAGCAACGGCTAGAAATCGACGCGGCAAACCTGTTTCCCATGCAACATTCCACGGCGTTGCTGCAGGCTGCCGAGAGGGGCCAGCGTCAGCTTGTAGCGGGGATCTACGATGGATCGGAAAAGGGCGAGAAAGTCTATCAAACCAGCGCCTGGATCGGCGCACCGATAGCGTCCGCCAGGCCTGTTGGCCTGCCGGCAGGGCTCGAGAAGCTGCGCTCCTGGCCGGTATCGATTGCCTATTTCGACCCTGGCAGCGACAGCAAGGATGCGTTGCCTGCTTACGAGCTTTCGTTCGATATTTTCGAAAATGGCGTGTCGACCAACATGATGATCGACTACGGCGACTTTGCAGTGCGGGGCCAACTCAAGGAGCTGACGTTCTATACGCGCTCCGAGTGCAGCCGTGCTGATGTCAGCAAGGACAATGCACGTGGCGCTCATGGCAAGCATCCCAAGCGCTGAGATGAGCGTTTCACGGGTGCGCAGGCTGGTGCCACAGGCGCGCTGCACCGCGCGCCCCGCTGGCGTCTCCGAAAGCCGGCGGGCGGATTGCAACAGTGCGATCCTCAGCAAAGATATGGGGCACGATGAGGCGTGGCACGTCATCGTAAAGGTGGGCCAGGTTCGATAGCCCGCCGCCGAGCACGATGACATCGGGATCGAGCAGATTGACGACGTGGGCAAGGCCGCGCGCCAGGCGGCTTGCGTGCCGTTGCAGCGTCGCCCGAGCGGCTTGCGCTGGCGGGCTGACGGCGCCGGTATTGGCAAGGGCGACAATCTCTTCAGCCGTCATCGGCTTGTTCCCGGCGCGGCTGTGATCGGCGGCAAGGCCAGCCCCCGAAATCCATGTTTCGAGACAGCCGGTGCGTCCGCACCAGCAGGTGGGGCCGGGGATTTCGTCGGCCTCGGGCCAGGGTAGCGGGTTGTGCCCCCATTCGCCGCCGATACCGCGTGGCCCATCGATGAGGCGCCCGGCGTGGACAATCCCGCCGCCGCATCCGGTGCCGAGGATCACACCGAACAGCAGGTTTGCATCCTTGCCGGCGCCGTCTTCGGCCTCCGATAAGGCAAAGCAGTTGGCGTCATTGGCAACGCGGAGCGGGCGAGCGAGTGCGGCTTTCAGGTCTTTCGCCAGAGGCCGGCCATTGAGCCATGTGGAATTCGCATTCTGGACGAACCCGGACGAGGGCGAGATCGAGCCTGGCATCCCCATCCCGACAAACG
>JBKDZY010000521.1:0-2348 GCA_047971765.1 Hyphomicrobiaceae bacterium
GGCTGCAGACTGCGCGCCGCGGCGCAGGACAGCTTCGATCCGCGCCACCAGTTCGCGCGGATCGAATGGCTTGCCGACGTAATCGTCGGCGCCCCTTTCCAGCCCGATGACCCGGTCGACCGGCTCGTCGCGCGCCGTAAGCATGATGATCGGCCGCAGTTCACCGCGCGCGCGCAGGCGGCGGCAGGCCGCCAGGCCGTCCTCGCCCGGCATCATGCGGTCCAGCACGATGAGCTGCGGCTGGTAGCGTTCGAGGAACGCATCGAGCTGAACGGTATCGGGTAGCAGCAGGGTGTCAAACCCGTGCCGCCCGAGATAGGTCGCCAGCAACTGGCGCAATTCGGGATCGTCATCGACAAGCAGGATTTTTTTCATGACCGGATCAAGGCAAGGTGAGTTAGCAGCATTCTAAGCAGTTGCCCGACCCATGGGCGGCCGCAGAAACAATTTGCAACGATGTTGCGAGGTTGCGAAATTCTTTGCAACAGGAAGCCGGGCAAGATGTCGCCATCAGACGAGGCATGCCTTCGTGCCCGCTGACCGATCAATTGCCAAGGAGAAACACATCATGAGAAACCGTTTTTCACCCCGCCTGCTTGTCACCGCCCTGGCCCTGTCCCTCGGACTGGCCGCCAGCGCCTATGCCATGCCGCGCGGCGGCCACCCCGGCCCGTACACGGGCATGCCGGGCCAGCACGAGATGTATCACACTCGCGCCATGGACCGTCTGCACGGCGAACTGAAGCTCGACGAGAAGCAGGAAGCGTTGTGGAAGGAGGCAGACAAATTCAGCAAGGACAGCCGGGCTGCCGTGCGCGACCGCATGCTCAGGCAGCGCGATGAAATCAAATCCATGCTCGACCAGCCCGGCGTAGACCTGCGCGCCGTTGCAAAGCGCATGGACGATCTGAAGGCCGAGCACCAGAAATCGATGATCGAGGTTCGCGACCGCTGGCTGACGGTCTACGATTCGCTCAATGCCGAACAGAAGGATAAAGTCCGCCTGTTCTTCAAATCCGGAATGGAGCGCATGGAACGAACTCCACGCCACGGCAAAGGAGGCCCGGGACGTCCCGCACCTCAGAAATCGCCTCAGGAACAGTCGGCTCCGACGCGCTAGGTCGCATAGCCATTTCCACGTGAAAGCCTGCCCTCGTCCGACCGGTGAGGGCAGGCTTTTCGTTCGGCACTCACCGGAAGGTATACTGGACCATCCCTCCCGTACCCCATTCTTCCGGAGACGAGCAACCATGAACGCATCACCCTCTGATCTGCTTCGCCGCACCCGTTCCTTCCTTGCCGGATGGGTGGCTGTTCTCTGTACCCTGACGGCCCACGCCGAAGTCATCAACATCGACAACGCCGAGCTGGCCAAGCTGACGGCCAAGGGCGTGCCGATCATAGACATCCGCACGTCAGGCGAATGGAACAGTCCCGGGGTCATCGCCGGCAGCAAGCTGCTCACCTTCTTCGACGAGCGCGGGAACGCCAATCCGGCGCAGTGGCTGGCCACGGTCAAAACCATCGCCAAGGCCAATCAGCCGGTCATCCTGATCTGCCGCAGCGGCAACCGCACCCGTGCAGCCACGCAATTCCTCTCGGAACAAGCTGGCTACAAGACCGTTTACAACGTCAGCTCCGGCCTGCTCGGCTGGCTGGGCGAAAATCGCCCCGTCGTTCCGGCATCCAAGGACCTGACCTGCCTCGCGGGAAGACCCTGCTAGTCACCACCTGATAGCCGTCACCGCTCCCGATTCGGTTCACCCTGCCGGCAAAAGACAATCCAATGGCATTTTCACATGTCATTGCGTAAAATCCTCCGCACGACACTATCCACCGCCAACAGATTGCATCACTCGTTGATGGACAATCTGTTCAACGTCAGAACCGGAGGCCACGTGAACGAATCGGAATACGTTGAAATGAGTTTGCGTCAGTTGCGTCTGCGTCCGGGGATCGCGCTGCAAACCCGCTGCGAGTTGCAGGGCATGGCGAAAGAGGAAGCACAGTTTCTCGCAGCCATCGACGGCAAGGGCATCATGGTATCGCACGCCGGGCGCACGAGCCTGACCGTCGGCCGTCAGTATCAGGTGAGCGGATTTACCCGGCAGTACGATTTCAGTTTTTCCACATCGGCAATTCAGATATTCGACGCACCGTTTCCCTACACGTTACTGGCCTATCCCCAGATGACCAGGGCAAGAAGGGTCCGGCGGGCGGTACGCATGAAGGTGTCGCTGCCTGCCACGGTGCGATGCGAGGGACATGCCGAGACCATTCCGGTGACCCTGCTCGATCTCAGCGTCTACGGGGCGATGTTTCATGCGCGAGCAGCCGTAGGCAACAAC
>JBKDZY010000522.1:0-3115 GCA_047971765.1 Hyphomicrobiaceae bacterium
TCTGCGGCAGGATGCGTTGCCGCAATTGCATATCCAGCGCCTGATCAAAGCTGCAAATGCTCGCGGGAGCATTGGCGATGAAACCGCAGATCGAAGTCTGGCGCCTGTGGGTGAGCCCGCAGCCAAGCATACTTAGGTCTGGTTGAATCTCGCTCAATACCTCAATCGCGCTGGCCGGCACGTTGGTGTTCCGTGTCCACCGGTCACGGTCCGACTGAAGCACTGCCGGCCCCTCGACGACCCGAATCCCGGTCTGAGCATTCATTCCCAGAACGGGAAGACGTTCATCCACGACGAACTCGATCAGGTTGCACCGATCCAGAAGGCGCATCGACAAGGGACGCGTCGTTTCGTCGAAATTCACTGTCCCTACGATGATCAGGTTCGGCGAGAGTTCGAGACGTGCGTATGGGCGGTAAGGATCGTCGTTTCGCACTGCGTTGGCATCGAAGACACTGATGAACTGACTTCCTGGCGAGCGCGATATCGCCTGAATGACGTCAGCAAGGTAGTGTTCGGGCTGCGCAATGTTCAGCTCTTCGAGGCAGACAGAGAACACCGGCGCTGAGGAGCCGAGGCTCTTTCGCGCATGAGAGGCGAGGATCATTTGATTTAGCAACCCTGACGCCGCCGGCACGAAACGGTGCTCAAGCGCGTCGGTGTAGCCGAGCAGGTCCGCAGGGCTAGTCCAAGACGGGCTCACGTCCACAGCCAGATAGCTTTTGGCGACGTCTTGTCCCGCAAGGGCTTCCGCATAAAGGACAGGCAGAGACGATTTGCCCGATCCGGACACGCCGCCCAGAATGACTGGAGCACGCTCCTTCGCGGAAAGATGAAAGGCCAGAAGATCCTCTCGGTCAAAGATGAAGCCGCAAGCTTCCACATGTGATACGAACCGCTCGAAGAAAGCTTGCTCAGACATTTGCGCCCGATCGGGCGCGGGTGCCGGGAATTCAGGCAAGTTCAGCGCGGGTGCCGCCGTTTTCGCGGATGCAGTCCGATCCGACGCGTCATCATCGGCCTTTGGTGAACCCCCAAGGCCGAGGCGCCGCAAGAGAGGTTCAATCGCAAGAAAGTCGTTGAGCAATCCCGTACGGTCGCTTGATAGTCGTGCGGCAACGGCTTCAAGGCTTTGGCTGATCAGTGCTTCTTGAAGGCTCAGTTCCTCCCATTTCGCGTCAAGTTCCTGTCTCGAGGCCATTTCCCTCGCATCCAGTTCCACTTGGAGCGCTGTGTAACGGCGAGACTTCTCGGCATCGAACTTCTCCGTCTCCGCCGCGTGCTCCGCCCTGAGGTTTTCCAACTGGTTGCTGAGTTCCTTAATGCGCTCCTTGGCACGGGCGTCGATCTGTGCCGCTTGCGCGTCCACGCGTTTCTCGATCTCCAGCGCAGCTGCCTGATCTATCTTAGGCTTGAATCTTTCATCAGAGAGTAACGCGTCGAAGATATGATCCAGCGCGTCGAGTTCTTTGCCCTGACCTTCCAGAAATCCGCGCACCCGTGCGATCACGATCGGGGAAGACTGCGTATCCTCAGCAAATCTACCGAGCCGATCCAGGAACTCACGCCGCTCCTTTCGTGAAAGGAAATCCCTCGAAACCTGCCGGACAGCATCCTGCAAGGAAACGAGGTCGACCTCCTGCGCTCCTTCCCGCAAATCCTCATAAAGCGCGCCGGTGATGGCGTGGTAGCGAACCGTATGCCCGATCTGATCGTTCGGCTTACTGGCATCGCGTTGCACGACAACCTTGTGCCGAATGTGGCCGTCTCGTCCCTCCACGTCACCGGCCGCAATTCGGTAGACAACATTCGGCGCGACCGGCTTGGTGAAGCGGATTTCCGGCTCAATCAGGCGGTCGTTCTCGGGTCGATCAAGTTCAACCTTCAGCGGCCCGTAGAGGTGATCTCCGATCTGTACGAGAACATGCCGCGTCGGCTCGTGGTCACAGCGCATCCGAAAATCGTCGAGCAAAGCGTTCGGATCGGTGATCTCGGGGCCCGGCGTGAGGATCTCGATCAGGTCCTTCGGGCTGGGAAGCGTGGGCTGCAGAAGCTGGTAGATGTCCTTGTCAGACGACGACGACAGATCGATCGCATCCTCAATCCCGGACATGATAAGGCAGCCAGGCGGGGCATGAGTTACTCGGGCCTCGCCGCGCTGCATCCACCAGGCTCGGCCGCGGTTGGGAAATTCTGATTGGCGGTTATCGATGACTTCACCGCTCGTGTCAGCGATCGGCACTACGGTTGAAAAATGGTTTGCGCTGGCTCCAGCCTCAAAGCTCCGTTGCCCGACAGCGAAAAAGTATCTTTTTTCTTTTGATGCCAATTGCCTGCTCCCGATAGGTCTGGAGAATATGCACTGAAATTTTTCAGATGTCTGCTCTGGACTGCCTATCGCACATCTGGAGGAAGATCAAAAATTTCGAAGGGCAAACTTCCAGCCATCACCGGCCCAACACAACCACGCCACCACGCCGACGCAGGAACTGATCCAAGGGGCAGATTTGTGCCCATCGCCGCACGGGACAGATGCCACTGCGGCGTGCCATCATTCCGGCGCAGCAAACCCCTGCCGCTCTTTGAAACCATGAACCTGCGATCCGGGCTCGGCGATGCGCCACGGTCGAGGCGTGTGACGTATCCCGTAGTGGGGTCGCCTGGCCCGGAGCTCGCCCGTGCCAGTTCCATCATTCCCCGCTCAGTAATCCGTCTCGACATACACCCCCGAGCAGTCGTAGGCGACCGCCGCCGCCGTCGCGCCGTTGTTCATGAAGTTGCGCGGACTCAGGAGCTGAGTCGCGGCGGGGATGTCGGCGTCGAGCATGGCCTCGACCACCGCCCCGCCGACCTCCTCGACCACCCGGACGCCGATCTCGCTGCTGTTCGGGGCCGCGAGGAGCGTCAGGGTCAGGACGTTGGTCGTGCTCGCGACCGGGAAACTTGCCCCGAGATCGGTAAGCGTCGGCGCGCCGGAGCCATCGTTCTGCACCAACTGCCAGTTCGTGTGGGTGCCGCGCTGGAACCCGATGCCGATGCAGTTCACCACGGCCGAGAGCGTCAGGGTCGTGGCCAGCGATGTTGTCGATCCGTAGAGGCCGAAGAAGCCCATGCC
>JBKDZY010000523.1:0-10958 GCA_047971765.1 Hyphomicrobiaceae bacterium
CTCCTAGAGCCTGATCGGCTGAGATGGGAGCAATCCTGCTTCCATCGAAGGCGTGAATCAGTCTCTCAAACAAAGAGTTGGAGCAGGCCACCAGTGTGGATGTGATTCCATTCGAGCCAAACCTGCTCTAGACCAATTCCGGCTAGGCCTGAACCGGTCTGGCGTGCTTGCGCTTGCGCGCCGCATCGGGCCGAAGGTTCGAGTGCCATTCGCGGCCTGAGCGCCTCCATCAGAACTGGAGCACTGAAGAGCAGGTCTGATCGAGCCGGGATCGAGCGGGCCAGAACCGTCCGCGAGCCCCGGAGGCGGTTTGATGAGCGCCCTGGGGCGGTCAGGGCGGTTCCATTCCACTGCCAGCCGGTTGTAAAGAGACGCGATGACTGGAACTTCTCCCAAGGCAATCCTCATTGCCGGCCCCACGGCATCGGGCAAATCATCGTTTGCCCTCGACCTCGCGCGGACGCGCGACGGTGTCATCGTCAATGCCGACTCGATGCAGGTCTACGCGGAGTTGTCCGTCTTGACCGCCCGCCCCACGGCCGAAGACGAGGCAGCCGTCCCGCATCGCCTCTATGGGCATATCCGGGCGCGTGATCCCTACTCGGTTGCGCGCTGGCAGGCCGATGTCGGTGCCGTTGTTTCCAGAATTGCATCATCTGGCCAGTTGCCGATTATCGTCGGCGGAACGGGACTCTATTTCAAGGCGTTGACGGAAGGACTGTCGCCGGTACCCGCCATTCCGGATGATGTGCGCCAGCAGTGGCGGGATGCAGCCGAGGCTGCGGGGCCCGGCGAACTTCACGCCATCCTGGCCGCGAAGGACCCGGTTATGGCGGAACGTCTGGCGCCGGGAGACACCCAGCGGATCACGCGGGCGCTCGAGGTGATCAGTGCAAGCGGCCGCTCGCTCGCCGTCTGGCAGACGACGCCTGGAACGCCGCTGGTGAAGACGGATGAGGCGGAGTGCCTGGTCGTCGACCGCCCCCGTGAGGAACTGCACCGACGGGCTGACCAGCGGTTCGATCTGATGCTCGCGGAGGGTGCGATTGAGGAAGTCGAGCTGTTGCGGAGCCAGAACCTTTCTCCCACGCTTCCAGCCATGCGTGCGCTGGGCGTTGCGCCGTTGATGGCGATGATTGCCGGCCATATCAGTCGCAAGGACGCCGCAGACCAGGGCAAACTCGAAACCAGGCAGTACATCAAGCGCCAGCAGACATGGCTGAAACGAAACATGAGTACGTGGAAAGCCATAAATAAGTAATAATATTGCAACATTGGACTGAAATATATTCGATTATTGAAAAATGCTCCGGCATCGGTCACATGTCACGCCAACAGGCAACGGTGGGGGAGGCGCGCGCGTTGTGGGCATCGAGCCCGCATGGCCGCAACCCCGATGTGAAATCCGGCAAGACCGAGGAAGGAATTTCCGATGGCCCGTAACATGACTGGCGCCGAAATGGTGATCAAGGCGCTGCAAGACCAGGGCGTGGAGCATGTTTTCGGCTACCCCGGCGGGGCCGTGCTGCCGATCTACGACGAGATCTTCCAGCAGGAAAAGGTCCGGCACATTCTGGTCCGCCAGGAAGGCGGCGCGGTGCACGCGGCGGAAGGCTACGCGCGCTCGACCGGCAAGGTGGGCGTCGTCCTCGTCACCTCGGGACCGGGGGCGACCAACGCGGTCACCGGGCTTGCCGATGCGATGATGGATTCGATTCCCGTCGTGGTCCTGACCGGTCAGGTTCCGACCCAGTTGGTTGGCACGGATGCCTTCCAGGAGTGCGATACCGTCGGCATTACCCGACCGTGCACCAAGCACAACTGGCTGGTGAAGGATGTCAACGATCTGGCCCGTATCCTTCACGAGGCCTTCTACATCGCCAAGAGCGGCCGTCCCGGTCCGGTCGTCGTCGATATTCCGAAGGATGTGCAGTTTGCGTCCGGATCCTATGTCGGCCCCAATACGGCGACCATGGCGCACAAGAGCTATCGCCCCAAGCTGAAGGGTGACCAGCGCCAGATCGAGGCCGCCGTCGAGGTCATGGCGCGCGCCAAGCGGCCCGTGTTCTATACCGGCGGCGGGGTCGTCAACTCGGGTCCCAAGGCCAGCCAGCTCCTGCGCGAACTGGTGAAGTTGACCGGCTTCCCGATCACATCGACGCTGATGGGACTGGGCGCCTATCCTGCGTCCGACAAGCAGTGGCTTGGAATGCTGGGGATGCACGGCACCTACGAATCGAACATGGCCATGCACGATTGCGATGCCATGATCGCGATCGGTGCGCGTTTCGACGACCGTATCACCGGGCGGACCGATGCCTTCTCGCCCGGCAGTATCAAGATCCACGTCGATGTCGATCCGTCCTCGATCAACAAGAACATCAAGGTCGACATTCCGATCATCGGCGATTGCGCGTATGTCCTGGAGCAAATGATCAAGCTCTGGAAGGCGCGCACGGGCCAGTCGGACAAGGGCGCGCTCAAGGCGTGGTGGAAATCCATCGACGGATGGCGGGCGAAGGACTCGCTCAAGTACCGCAGGCTGCCCGACCAGATCATGCCGCAGGAGGCCATCGAGGCGCTCTACAACGCCACCAAGGACCGCGACACCTACATCACCACCGATGTCGGCCAGCACCAGATGTGGGGTGCTCAGTTCTACCACTTCGAGGAGCCGAACCGCTGGATGACATCCGGTGGCCTCGGCACCATGGGCTATGGCCTGCCCGCAGCAATCGGCGTGCAGGTTGCACACCCGAAGTCGGTGGTGGCGTGCATCTCGGGCGATGCCTCCATCCTCATGAACATCCAGGAAATGTCGACGGCGGTGCAGTACAAGCTGCCGGTCAAGATCATGATCCTGAACAACCAGTACATGGGCATGGTGCGCCAGTGGCAGCAGCTTCTGCATGGCAACCGCTATTCGGAGAGCTACACCGAATCGTTGCCCGATTTCGCCAAGCTTGCTGATGCCTACGGTGGCGTGGGGCTGGTGTGTGATGCACCGGGGGACCTCGACAAGTCCATCGAGGCAATGCTGGCGGTCAAGGACAAGCCCGTGCTGCTCGATTGCCGGGTTGCCCAGCTCGCCAACTGCTTCCCGATGATCCCCTCCGGCAAGGCCCACAACGAGATGCTGATGGGCGCTGACATCACGGATGAGGAAGTCGGCAAGGCGATCGACAAGGAAGGCAAGATGCTGGTGTGATGGCATGACGGAGCACGAAGCAAACGCCTTTGCCGGGGAGTGGGTCGCGCCGTGGAACGCGCACGATCTGCCGCGCATTCTCTCCCATTACTCGGATGGTGTCGTGTTCATGTCTCCAGTTGCCAGACGCACGGTCGGGAATGGCGAGGTCAGAGGCAAGGTGGCGCTGGAAAGCTATTGGTCGAAGGCACTGGCGGCGCGGCCCGATCTGCGCTTCGAGCTGCCTGGTGTCTTCGCCGGCCATTGCAGCGCGACCATCAACGACCGCAACCGCCGTGGGCAGGAGGCCGCCGAAACGTGCGAACTCGATTCCACGGGGCAGGTGGTGCGCTCGTATGCCTGTTACAGGGGTTAGCCCATAATCGCATGTGGCACGAAACGCGCAGCATCGGTCGTGACGTCGTCGTCCCCTTCGCGAACGCCGAGGCCGGCGGGCTGGCCCGCAACCACCCATACCCCGCACACCGGGCGCCGGCCCTGGAAACGCGGCAACGGATGGTAGGCCTGCACGACATGGCCTTCCGCACCATAGGGCCCCGCGGCCGGCCGGTTCCGTCTGCGCCGGCCAAGGACCAGGTCGATGTTGGCACCTTCCCGCGAATAGAGCGGTTTCCTGACATAGCGGTCACCAAGATCCGCCGCCCTGGGATCACCGTCGAAATAGCAGGGCAGAAGATTGGGGTGACCGGGAAACTGGTCCCAGAGCAGCGCCATCAGCCCCTTGTTGGAGAGAACGGTCTTCCAGGCCGGTTCGATGAACTGGCACCCCGAGGCCGGGATGTGCTGGGCAAACGTTTCGGTCAGCAGCCACTCCCAGGGATAGAGCTTGAACAGGGATTGGATCACGCGGTCTTGCGCGTCGGTGAAGCGGCCGTCGTCGCTGATGCCGATGTCCTCGATGCTCTCGCCCGTGGCCGCCAGATGCAGCGGACCAGTCAGGCCGAACTGCGACCACGCGCCAACGAGACGCTCGTGGATGGAGTTGAATTGATCCGTTTGCGTGCCCAGCACGCCGCGCTCGCGCCGCTGCTCGAGCCACGTCCATTGGAACACGGCGCTTTCGAACAGGGATGTCGGCGTGTCGGCGTTGTATTCGTAGAGCTTGGCCGGCGACGTTCCGTCGAAGCAGAAGTCCATGCGGCCGTAGAGCTGGCGTTCGCGCGCCTCCCAGCTTCGCGCGACGTAGCCCCAGAAAGGCTGCGGGACCTTGAGGCGCGTCAGGATCTCGTCGTCACGAACGGCGCGAGCGACGATCTGGCTGCACATGTCCTCGATCTCGAGCGCGGGCTCTTCGAGGCCGGTTTCGATCTCGTCGAGGGTGAAGACATAGCAGTGCCGTTCCTCCCAGTAGACGGTGCCGTCCGGGGAATGGAAGTCGAAGCCGAAATCACGGGCGGTGTCGCGCCAGTCACGACGTTCGGGGACGAGACGCCGCTCCATGGTTGGTCAGCCTCCGGCCCGGCCGCCGGACGCGCGCACGCCGCTGGCGGAACTGACTTTGGCTGCTGTGCCACCGAAACCGCCGCGGGCGGTGGTCGTGGCCTTCATGTGGGGGTGGGCCTTCGCAAGCTGCGAGGCCGTGACCGGACGGGTCGCGGTGACCGGCACGCGGACATTCACGCCCTGGGGCTGGATCGGCATGCCGGACGCTGTCGCGCGGCCGCTTGGGCTGGCGGCGTTCGCGATCAATGGAACAGTCCGTGGCTGCCTGTTGTCGCTCATGGCGGCACCAAGCAGGAACCCGAGCATCATCGGCCGAAAGGAGGGGGAGCGGGCGTTCGGATAATCGGGCTCGCACTTGTCAGCGCCCGCGTTCGCCTCGCAATCCCATTTGGAGGCGTATTTGGGGTAGTTGGCGTCGTACTGGTCCCGGGCCGTGTAGAACTGCCGCGCGCACTGGGCCTGGTCGTTCCCATCGGCAACACAGGCCTGGATGCTGTCATAGACCTTTGCCTGCACAAGCTGGTTGGGGTCGTCGCACGCGGTCAGGAACAACGCGCTGGTACTCATGCCGACGAGGGCGACGTAACGTGAACGCTTCATATCCGAAACCCCGAAATTCACAGCCTTGCAGCAAGCTAGTCCGGGTTCGTTGGGATAGCGTTAATCCGTATGATGAAAGCACCTGGCAGGAACCGGCCAGGCAGGCCCAGGAGACACGGAGCCACCATGCATCTCTATCTCGCCAATAAGCTCTATTCGTCATGGTCGCTCAGGCCATGGCTGTTGATGCGGTCGAAGGGCATTGCGTTCGATGAAACGGTCATTCCGCTTTATCAGGTCGATTCCAAAGCCCGCATCCTCGATGTATCGCCAGCGGGCAAGATGCCGTGCCTGGTCGATGGCGAGATCAAGGTCTGGGAAAGTCTCGCCATCATCGAATATCTGGCGGAACGGTATCCGGACAAGGGTATCTGGCCCGCGGACCGAGCGGCGCGCGCCCATGCGCGCGCCGTTTCGTCAGAAATGCATGCAGGGTTCATGGCGCTGCGCCAGGCTTGTCCGATGAATCTCGGTAAGCGCTTTTCTCCGCGCGATGACCTGGGCTCCGACGTGGCCGACAACCAGCGCCGTTTCGAGGGGCTGGTGTCAGATGCACGCCGCCGGTTTGGCGCTGATGGCGAGTTCTTGTACGGGGCATTTTCGGGGGCGGATGCCATGTTCGCGCCGCTCGTCACGCGCCTCGATACCTATCAGTTCACGGTCGCCCCGCAGACCCGCGCCTACATGAACGCCGTTCTGGACCACCCGGCCTTTCTGCAATGGAAGACCGAGGCGTTGGCCGAGCCCTGGGGCATCGCCCACTACGAAGTCGGCTGGACCCCGGAAGAGACATTCCACACCCCGACCATCACCACCACGCACACGCGCAACTCATAATCCAGGAGACCCAAATGGCTATGTCTGAGAAGGGGACCGGTTCGGCCTATTTCCTCGCTGAAGAAAAGGAAGAGCTGGTCAAGCACACGCTGTCGGTGCTGGTCGACAACGAGCCGGGCGTGCTGGCGCGCGTGGTCGGCCTGTTCTCTGGTCGTGGCTACAACATCGAGAGCCTGACCGTGACCGAGACCGAGCACGAGAAGCAGGTCTCGCGCATCACCATTGTCACGACGGGAACGCCGATGGTCCTGGAGCAGATCAAGAACCAGCTCGATCGCATGGTGCCCGTGCATCGCGTCGTTGACCTGACCGTCGAGGGCCAGCCGCTGGAGCGGGAACTGGCGTTGATCAAGGTCGCCGGCAAGGGCGACAAGCGTATCGAAGCGTTGCGCCTTGCCGAGATCTTTCGCGCCAACGTGATTGATGCCTCGATCGGTCATTTCGTCTTCGAGATCACGGGGCGCTCGTCGAAGATCGAACAGTTCATCGCCATCATGCGTGATCTCGGCCTGGTGGAGGTATCGCGCACCGGCGTGGCTGCCATTGATCGGGGCGAGGAGGGAATGCGCGCCAGGGTGACCTGACGGCCAACGCATGGGGAATCGAACGCCGCGCGTGGCTCGCAAACTGGAGGTGCCAATGTTCATGATCCTGCGGGCCACCGGCGGCGTTCTGCTTGCCCTCGGTGCCGTTTTCGCCACGGCAGGGGTGGCGGCGGCCCGGAAACCCGAAATCTACCAATCGGCGCCCACCCAGCAGGCAACCAGGCTCGCGGTTGGCGGCTTTGACACGGTCGCCTATCACACCCAACGGTTTCCCGTTCCGGGTAGCGCTGCCTTCCGTGTAGGCTGGAAGGGGGCCGAATGGCGGTTTTCATCCGCCGAAAACCGCGATCTTTTCGTCAAGGCGCCTGGGAAGTATGCGCCCCAGTTTGGCGGGTATTGCGCCTATGCCGTGGCCTTCGGGGCGACGGCGCCTGGTGATCCGCGCGTGTTCACCCTGGTTGGCGACAAGCTCTATCTCAACCTCAACAAGGAGGTTCAATCGAGCTGGGCCCGCAACCGCGAAGCGCTCATCAGGAAGGCCGAGAAGAATTGGCCAGGCGTCTTGAAGTAGGGAAAGACGGTACCGTCCTGGCCCATCGGCTTGGGCGAGGCGGATCACTGCGAGCCACTGCGGTTGAAAATGGCGCCGCGGCATCTTCAATCGGCAGGCCGCGGGTGGTAACGCACTGGGCAGCGACCGGGCAGCGACTCGGTCTTGGGGCCACCAGGTCTCGACAAAGGGGGAGAGCAATGGACAAGCGCGCGTTGATTAGCATGCTGGTTGTGGGCGCCATCGCCGGCTGGCTGGCAAGTTTCGTGGTTGGCAGCCCGCGTTGGGGGTTGATCGGCTATATCGTTGCAGGCGTCATCGGTGGCGTGGTGGGCGGCTGGCTGCTGAATGTCGCGAATGTTCGGCTCAAGCTCGGACATCCCCTCGCCGACAACATCGCCCAGAGCGCCATCGGAGCTATTGCGGTCATTATCCTTGCCCGGCTGCTGGCGTGATGCCGCGCGCCCTGGGGCCATTGGCGAAAGCGCCCGCACGCGCTACATGAGGAGGCATGGTCAACGTCATAGACAGCAAACCGCGCCACCCCGAGAAGGCCCAGCGGCCCGATACGCCCGTATTGCGCAAGCCGGAGTGGATCAGAGTGAAGGCGCCCGGCGGCGCGGAATACGCCGAGACCCGCCGCATCGTGAAGGAGCATGGCCTGGCCACGGTGTGCGAGGAGGCGGGCTGCCCGAACGTTGGTGAATGCTGGTCAAAACGCCACGCCACCATGATGATCAGGGGCGACACCTGCACGCGCGCCTGCGCCTTCTGCAATGTCGCAACCGGCCTGCCGGACGCCCTCGATCCGGCGGAACCCGCCAAGGTCGCCGATGCCGTGGCCAAGCTGGGGCTCGGCCATGTGGTGATCACGTCGGTTGACCGGGATGATCTGGCAGATGGCGGAGCTGCCCATTTCGCGGCCGTCATTGCCGCCATCCGCAATCGGTCTCCGGGCACCACCATCGAGGTGCTCACCCCTGACTTCCTGCGCAAGGAGGGCGCACTCGAGACGGTGATCAAGGCCCGTCCGGATGTGTTCAACCACAACCTGGAAACGGTGCCCTCGCTGTACCTGCGCATCCGCCCCGGCGCGCGCTATTTCCATTCGCTGCGCCTTCTCCAGCGGGCCAAGGAGCTGGATCCGACCGTCTTCACCAAGTCCGGCATCATGGTCGGCCTTGGCGAAGAACGCGACGAGGTCCTGCAGTTGATGGATGACCTGCGCTCGGCCAGCGTGGATTTCCTGACGATCGGCCAGTATCTACAGCCAACCCGCAAGCACGCCGAGGTCAAGCGGTTCGTGCCGCCGGATGAATTCAGTGCACTTGAACGAACGGCATTGGCGAAGGGCTTCCTGCTGGTGTCGGCCTCGCCGTTGACGCGCTCCAGCTATCACGCCGACGAGGATTTCGCCCGCCTCAAGGCCGCCCGCCTCGAACGCGGGCGGTGAGTTGGGTTCGGCGCTTCGATCAGCGCCCCTTGAACCTGGGTGTCCGCTTCTCTTTGAACGCAGCCACGCCCTCCTTGAGGTCCTCGCTGTCCCGAACGTCGTCGAGCAGGCGCCGGACACTGGCGACGGTCTCGAGCGGCCCCTTCGGCATGGCCTCGCCTGCCAGGATCTTCAGTGCCTGGACGACCATGGGCGCGTTGTTGGCGATCTTCTCCGCCATTTCACGCGCAACAGCCACCTGCTGGCCCTTCGGCGCAAGGCGGTTGACGAACCCGATCTCGTAGGCGCGCTTTGCCGACAACTCATCGCCGACCAGCAGGAATTCCATGGCGACCTTGTGCGGCATACGCGCCATCACGGATGAGACTCCGCCTGCCGTGGTGCCGATCTTGGCTTCCGGGTAGAGAAAGCGGGTGGTCTCGGAAGCGACGCACATGTCGGCCATCTGGACCAGGACGAAGCCGCCGCCAACGACCCAGCCTGACACGGCCGCGATCACGGGCTTGTCGAGCGCCACGCCCATGCCCGGCACGGCGTGCCACATGTTGGCTGGCAGATCCTTCACGTCCGCCCCGACGCAGTAGTAGTCGTCGTCATCAGCGGCGAGGATGGCGACCCGGTCGTCGCTGTCGCGGAACCGCAGCCAGGCGGCGCGCAGCTCCGTGCAGAGCTGGTTGTTCAAGGCATTCTTGGATTCGGGCCGGTTCATGGTGATGGTGGCGATGTGGCCGGAACTTTCGTAGCGGACGAAGGACATGGGACGTTTCCTGTTCTGGGTGGCGGGCCTTCGTTCAAAGGACCCATTTGGCCTCGCGAGCCGGAATGGCGTCAAGGCTGGCACAATGGGGCACCGGGCACAATGACAGTGCAGACGCCCGCCCGGACCAGATCGCAACACAACGAACGGGCTGGCTCCCGGTGGCATCATGCGCTAAGCAGGCAGAATGCCGAGCTTCGAGACCACCCGCCGTGTTCCCTACTCACCGGAGCAGATGTTCGACCTCGTTGCCGACGTCGAGCAGTACCCGCGTTTCTTTCCGCTTTGCGAGCGGATGCGGGTGAAGGGCCGGACCGTCCAGGATGATGCCGAGGTGCTCGTCGCCGCCATGGACATCGGCTACAAGGCCATCCGCGAGACGGTCACCACCAGGGTGACGCTGGAGCGCGCGAGGCGTCGCGTCCGGGTGGATTTCATTGATGGGCCCTTCCGCAAGCTCGAGAACCGCTGGCAGTTCGAGCCCGGCCGCAACGGTGGCACGGACGTGCGGTTTTTCATCAGCTACGAGTTCAAGTCGCTGATGCTGCAGATGATGGTCGGTGGTCTTTTCGACCAGGCGTTCCGCCGCTGTGTGACGGCCTTCGAAGCCCGCGCCAAGGCCATATACGGTGAGTCCGGAACAGGGGCCGCCGCCAAGAGCACGGCGCCGGTTTCGCAATCCGACGCCTGAGGCCCTGGCGGGGCAGCAGGGGGCTGCAGACGCCGTACCGCCCCATTGCTGGAATGGCCGGCGCTCCATGCAATCCTGGGCCGATTCGGAGAAAGCCTGGAAGGATCAGTTCTTCGCGGTCGCCTGGATGACCGCCCTGATCAGGCGTTTTGCATCATCGCTCGCCCACTCGGCCGGACCGACGAGCCGCCCGACCTCGCGTCCCTGGCGGTCCAGGATCAAGGTCGTCGGCATGCCCACGGCTTTCAGCCCGGAATGGATACGCACCGTCGGATCGGAATAGACGCCCAGGTGAGAGACCTTGATCTCGTCGAGGAACTTCTTGGCCCCCGCGATCCCTGATCTGTCCGCGCTGATGGCGATGACCTCGAAATCCTTGGAGCCGAGTTCTGCCTGCAGGCGCTCAAGGTCGGGCATTTCCTTGCGGCACGGCGCGCACCAAGTCGCCCACAGGTTGAGCAGAACCACTTTGCCGTTCCACTCCTTGAGGGTCCGTTGCTTGCCGTCGGCGTCGAGGAACGGAAGCTGGGGGATGTCCTGCGGCTCGGGCTTGAACACGAAGGCCGCCATGTGCCCCACCGACAGGGGATTGGTTCCGGGCCCCTTTGGCAAGGTGCCGGGAATCGCGGCTGGTGCCTGCGCCACTTTGGGGCTTGGCGGCTGAGATGCGTTGTCAGCGCCACGCGCCATGACGTATACCGCGCCAAAGCCCGCAAGGCCCGCGATGACGACGGTGACGGCTGCAGAGATCAAGCTGGTGCGCCGCTTTCCGTTGGGACTTTGCTCAGTCAACCTGTTACCTCCTGTCAAAGCTGAAACGAGCGAGGCCGCCACCGTGACCGATAAGAAAGCCAACAAGATGTGGGGTGGCCGC